>JAGREJ010000041.1 GCA_020446595.1 Novosphingobium sp.
TTGCCGGTGGTGCCAGAGGTATAGAGGATCGCCGCCACGTCTTCGGCGCTGCGCGCAGCGGGAGCAGCCACCTCGGCGGGCAGATCGTTGAACAACCTGGCCAGCGTTGTCACCCGCACCTTGCCCCCTTCGACTGCCTGCTTGCGGCAGGCGCTCAGGACATGCTTGCCGATCCGCTCGAACAACGCCTCGTCACCCTCGCGGCACACCGCCAGCACCGGGGTCGCATCGCTGGCAAAATATTCGAGTTCCGCCTCGGTATAGTCGATATTGAGCGGCAGGTAGATCGCGCCGCAACGCACCGCCGCGAAATAGAGCAGCAAGGTCTCGACCGACTTGTCGGTCTGAACGAGCACGCGCTCGCCGGGAGCGACGCCAAGCCCAATCAGTCGCGCGGCGAGCCGGCCCGATTCGCGCTCGACCTCGCCATAGGACCACTTCCTGCCGTCGAATTCCACCAGTGTGCGGTCTGCGAAACGGCTAAAGCTAGCCGCAAGGCGGGAATGAAGATCGCCGGACAAGTTTCCATCCTTTCAGGGCTTCGTGGCGCTCGCCATGCACCTTTCCCGAACCACGGGCAATCACTGTAATCGGAACCTTGAGCGTTGCGCCTCGCGCGCGCGACCCTATCTTGGGGACAGACTTCGGGGCAACAGGCTGGTGGGGAATTGCCAGCCGGAAAGGACAGTTACGATGAAGGGTTACAAGGACGACATCGAGAAACAGACCGAGGAAAACACCGATTTCCGCCGCGTGGTCTATACCGGTCACAATCTCCAGCTGGTGCTGATGTCGATCGAGCCCGGCGACGAGATCGGCGCGGAAGTGCATGACGACCGCGACCAGTTCTTCCGCATCGAGGCAGGCGAGGGCGAGATCACCATCGACGACAATGTCTATCGCGTGAAGGCCGACGACGGCGTAATCGTGCCGCAGGGCGCGATGCACAATGTAAAGAGCGTCGGCAGCGAACCGCTCAAGCTCTACACCATCTACGGCCCGCCCGAGCATATCGACGGAACCGTGCACAAGACCTGCGCCGAGGCCAATGCCAGCCACGAGCATTTCGACGGCAAGACCACGGAATAAGATCGAACTTGCCTCCTCTCCCGCCCCGCGACAGGGCGGGGGAGATGGAAAGGCAGCGCAACCTTGAATCCGGCCACAAGTGGCTGTGCGAACGTCTGGGCGTCGAGCCGGGACGCTATCCGCTTCGCTTCGCGCCGGACAATTCCGGATGGTATCACGCCGAACCGGTCACGGACGGCGGCTATGACCTGATCGTCACCGAGCGGGGCCGGGAACTTTCGCGCGAACGCGCCGATACGCTTGCCGACGCGCTTTATGTCTACGCCCGCGCGATCCTTGCCGAGGAAGGGACGCGCCAAGCCGCTAGCACGTCGCCGCCGGAGGCGGACCAGCGGCGCGCGTCTTTTGCGTTCCAGCTCGAAGCGATGACGCGCCTGTGCCCCGAATGGCATGACCGGCTCGCCGCAGAGCAGCAAGCGGTGCTGGCCAAGCATCCCTTCACCGACACGGCACCTTCCGAGTCGGCGAAACGCGGCTGGATCGGCGTGCTTGTGGTCGCGGCGCTACTCACCCTGTGGCTCACGGCGCACTGGCCTTTGTGGTCGGTCTGGCGCTTGCAGAGCGATCTTGCCGCGCGGGGTCTGCGCACCGATGCGAGCATTACCCGCCTGTCCGAAAGCGACGGCAAGTTCATGGACACGTGGCGCGTCGAATATCGCTTCAGCGCAGGTGGCCGCAGGTTCGCGAGTTCGGACGAGATCTGGCTCGCCGACTACTGGCGGCTCGAAAACCGGGAGACGGTCCCCGTGCTCTACGATCCGCGCGACCCGGCCCGCGCCATGGTCGAAGGCAACGACCGATTCGCAAGGCTGGCATGGATATGGGGCCTGATCGACCTGCTGCTGGCCTTCATCCTGTGGCGCGGCTGGCGGCGCACGCGACGCGATTCCCCACCCCCGACAAAAAGCGGTTGACCTCCCTGTGTGCATATCTAATGCTATTGCGAACGATTTGCAGTAAACATTGGAGAGTCCGCGTGTACGCATTTGTCGATCGCCCCGTCACCAGCCTCGACAGGGGGTGCCGATTCCTGATGTGGTCGATGCGCAGCTGGAACGCCGTGGTCCGCGAAGGCAGATGTCCCGGCCCCATGCTCGCTCCCGCTTTCGCCAAGTGGCGGATGATCGGCGCGCTCCAGCCATTCCTGCGCCTGATGATCGCGTTCCAGCGCGATGCGGCCCAACCGCTGAAATTCTGCACCCTCGGATGCGGCCGGATTGCCGAGCACGAGGCGATCGTGCTCTCGCTGTTTGCAGCCGTGTCCTCCGGCAATCGCCTCGCGGCGCGCGATACGCTGGACCTGCTTCTGTGCGATGAAGGCGCAGGCGATGCCTTCGCCGCGATGACAGCCATTTGCGACACGCTCGCTTTCGCTGACTTGATCCCGTCGACGCCTGAGATCCTGCGGCCATGAGCCTGTATGACAATCGTTCAACCGATGTTGTCTAAGCCGTTTGCAAGGCCCACATTGGGCGCATGACGCCACCTTGTCGCAAACGAGTCCAATGAACGAGATCTCCCAACCCGTTGCCGCGACCTCGATTGCAGGGGATGATGGCGCGCGCTTCTTCAATCGCGAGCTGAGCTGGCTCGAATTCAATCGCCGCGTTCTCGCCGAGGCGGGCAACCCTTCCTATCCTCTGCTCGAACGCCTGCGTTTCCTTTCGATCTCGGGTAGCAATCTCGACGAGTTCCAGATGGTTCGCGTGGCGGGCCTTGCCGGTCAGGTCCGCCGCCAGATCGAGGAAGTCTCGATGGACGGGCGAACCGCCTCGCAGCAGCTTGCCGCGATCAACGAGGTCGTTGCCGAAATCGAGGACGCGCAGCAGGAAGCCTGGCGCGAACTGAAAAGCCAGTTGGGCGAATCCGGCATCCGCATCGTCGGCAACGAGCAGCTCGACGCGGAAGGCGAGCAGTGGCTCAAGGACTATTTCCTCGAACACATCATGCCGATCATCACCCCGCAGGCGATCGATCCGGCCCATCCGTTCCCGTTCGTCGCCAATCAGGGCATGGGCGTGATGTTCGCGCTCACGCGTCTGGCCGACGAAGCGCCGGTGATGGAGATGGTGCTCATTCCTTCGGCGCTCCAGCGATTCGTGCGGCTGCCGGGCAAGGAAGCGGTGTGGATCAGCGTGGAAGACCTGCTGGCGCGCAACGCCGACGAGCTGTTTCCCGGTTTCCGGGTCGGCGGACACGGCGTGTTCCGGGTGCTGCGCGACAGCGACATCGAGATCGAGGAAGACGCGGAAGACCTCGTCAGGCACTTCCGCACCGCCATCCAGCGCCGCCGTCGCGGCATGGTAATCGCCCTGCAACTTCAGGGCATCGTCGATTCCGGCGCGGAGCAGATGTTGCGCACGCAGCTTGGCCTCGACCGCGCCATCGTCACCAAGACCGGCGGCCTCATCGGCTTTTCCGGACTTGAGGCGATTGTCGAGGAAGACCGGCCCGATCTCAAGTTCGAGCCGTTCTCGCCGCGCTATCCGGAACGCATCATGGAGCACGACGGGGACTGCTTCGCCGCCATCGGCGAAAAGGACATCGTCATCCAGCACCCCTACGAAAGTTTCGAGGTGGTGATCGATTTCCTGCGGCAGGCGGCCAAGGATCCGGATGTCGTCGCGATCAAGCAGACGCTCTACCGCGCAGGCAAGCAATCGGCGGTCATCAATGCGCTGATCGCAGCGGCCGAGGCGGGCAAGTCGGTCACGGCCGTGGTCGAGCTCAAGGCCCGCTTCGACGAGGAACAGAACCTGATGTGGGCCAACCAGCTTGAACGCGCAGGCGTTCAGGTGATTTATGGCTTCGTCGACTGGAAGACCCACGCCAAGGTCTCGATGGTGGTGCGCCGCGAGGGCGGCGGCTACCGCACCTACTGCCACTTCGGGACCGGCAACTATCACCCGGTGACGACCCGCATCTATACCGACATCTCGTTCTTCACCGCAGACCCGAGGGCCAGCAGGGACGCGAGCCGCCTGTTCAACTTCATCACCGGTTACGTGGAGCCCAAGGAGACCGAGCTGCTGTCGATTTCGCCGATCGGCCTGCGCGACAAGCTCAACGAGTGCATCGATGCCGAAATCGCCAATGCCCGCGAAGGCAAGTCGGCGGCGATCTGGGCGAAGATGAACCAGCTTTCCGATCCCGATCTCATCGAGAAGCTTTACGATGCGAACAATGCCGGAGTCGAAGTCCTGCTGGTGGTGCGCGGCATCTGCTGCCTGAGGCCGGGCGTACCGGGCATGAGCGAGAATATCACCGTCAAATCCATCATCGGACGCTTCCTCGAACACAGCCGCATCTGGGCCTTCGCCAATGGCAAGGCTTTGCCCAATCGTCAGGCAAAGGTGTTCATCTCCTCGGCGGACGGCATGAGCCGCAATCTCGACCGCCGGGTCGAGCTGCTGGTGCCGATCCTCAACAAGACGGTGCACGATCAGGTGCTCGAACAGGTCATGCTCGCCAACCTGCTCGACACCGAACAGAGCTGGCTGCTCGATCCCGATGGCAGTTACGAGCGCGTCGGCGAGACCGACAGGCCGTTCAACGTGCACCGCTATTTCATGACCAACCCTTCGCTTTCAGGGCGCGGCGGAGCGATTGCCAGTGGAAGAAAGGTGCCCAAGCTCTCGCTTCGGCGCGGCACCATCTGACATAAGCGGCGTTCCTTTGGGGTAACGTTCGCAGGTTTGTCATTTTCATGGGCGTGAAGCGCGCGATCATCGACATCGGATCGAACACCGTCCGGCTGGTCATCTACAACGGGCCGCCGCGCGCGCCGGTCGTGCTGCTCAACGAAAAGGTGACAGCCCGCCTCGGCCGCGACGTAGCGGACACCGGCAAGCTCTCCAACAAGGCCACGCGGCTCGCCCTCGATGCCCTGCGACGCTATGCCACGCTGCTCGATCTGGGACAGGTTACGGACGTGCAGACCGTCGCCACTGCTGCCGTGCGCGATGCCCAGAACGGGCAACAGTTCCTGCGCGAGATCGAGCGTCTCGGCCTCTCGCCTCAATTGCTGAGCGGCGAGGACGAGGCTCGCCTCAGTGCGACTGGAGTGCTGGCCGCTTTCCCCGGCGCCCATGGCATTGCCGGAGACCTTGGGGGCGGCAGCCTCGAACTGGCCCGCATTGCCGACAATTTCTGCCATGAGGGCATTTCGTTGCCGCTTGGCTCGCTCCGGCTGGCCGAGCTGCGCGCCGATGGCGAAGCGGCTTTCGTCGCAAAGGTGCGCGCCATGCTCAGGCAGGCGAAATGGCCCGATGTGCGCGGCGGCAACTTCTACATTGTCGGCGGCTCATGGCGGGCGCTGGCGATCTATGCGATGCAACTCAATGCCTCGCCGCTCGACGATCCGCACGACTTCGAACTGACGGCAAAGGAAGCCGCGAAGATCTGCCGCGCGCTCGCCGACGACGGGCCTGCTTTCGCCGTGCCGCGACTGTCGTCGGCCCGGATCGAATCGCTGCCCGATGCCGCCGCGCTGCTCGGCGCGCTGTTGAAGGTGTTGCGACCGGACAGGATCGTCTTTTCCTCGTGGGGTCTGCGCGAGGGGCTGCTCCATGCCAGCCTGCCCCTCGCCGAGCGCGCCAGCGACCCGATGACGGCCAGCGTCGCCGCTTTCGTCAAACGCTACGATGTCGAGCTCGAAGTGGCCGAAGCGATCGTGGACTGGATTGGCGAGACGATACCGGGATCGCAAGCGGTGGAACGGGAACTGCGGCTGGCCGCAACCCTGCTCTCGCTCGCATCGATGCGCATAGAACCGAACGTACGCGCGCACGAATCGCTCGACTGGGCGCTCCGGAAACGCTGGATCGCCATCGATGCGCGCGGGCGCGCCATCGTTGCCTTTGCGATGCTTGCCAACATCGGTCAGACCGATCTCGTCGAGGACCTGAAAGAGTTCCTTACCGGTGACGAACTGGAATGGGCGGTGCGCTGGGGCCTTGCGGTGCGTGTCGCGCGCAAGCTCACCAATTGCAGCATGCTCGCTCTCGAACGCTCGGCCCTCCGCGCCGATGAGGACAGCCTGACCCTGGCGCTCGACGATCTGACCGAGCCCCTGTTCAATGCTTCGGTTGTCAAAAACCACGCCCGCCTTGCCGAGCGGCTGGGCCTCGAACCTGGACAGGCAAGGCTCGAACCGACCTGATCGCGACATCCGCCCGTCTTGCGATACCGGCTTTGCAAGCAACGCCAGCGTGCTAGTCTTGCGGCGAGAGGATCGCTCGGGGAGGGTGCGACGAATGAAACAACTGCGGGGCCTTGCGCTACTCTGCGCGGCGATTGCGTCACTGATGCTCACGGCAGAGCCCCTGCGCGCGGAGGCGATACTTGAAGCGGTGCAGGGCTCGCCCGACGCCATCGGCGAGAACTTCGCCATCGGCCAGCGCGTCTACAAGCAGACCTGCGCCGGTTGTCATGACAGTGGCCTGAGCCGCGCACCGCAACCGCCGGTGCTCAGCAACATGAAGCCGCAGACGATCTATCGCGCCATCACCGAAGGCGCGATGAAGCCGATGGCCGCGAGCCTGACGGACAAGGAAAGGGTGGCCGTTGCGGAGTTTCTCTCGCATCGCAAGCTGACCGACGCCGGGTCGACCGGCCCCACGCACATGTGCAATGCCAGGCATGCGGCTTTCGACCGCAAGGCGCCGCCCACGCACGCGGGCTGGGGATACGATCTGGCCAACAGCCATGCCGTTTCGGCCAAGGCTGCGGGCTTCACGCGCGCCGACCTCGGCAAATTCAAGCTCAAGTGGGCCTATGGCTTCGCCGATGCCAGCCGCGCCCGTTCCCAGCCATCGCTGGCGGGCGGGGCGATTTTCACCGGCAGCCACAATGGTGACGTTCTCGCGCTTGACCGGGCGACCGGGTGCGAACGCTGGCGTTATCAGGCGCGCGCCGAGGTTCGCACGAGCGTTCTGGTCGAATCATGGACAAGCGGTGACTCGAGCGCGGAACCGCTGGCCTTCTTCGGCGACCTTGCCGGAACCGTCTATGCAGTGAAGGCCTTTACCGGCGAGAAGGTCTGGACCACGCGTGCCGACAGCCACAACGCCGCTGTCATCACCGCCACCCCTGCTTTGCACAATGGCGTGCTCTATGTGACCGTCTCCTCGCTGGAGGAGAGTTCCGCTGTCGACCCGAGCTATGTCTGCTGCACGTTTCGCGGCTCGGTCGTCGCGCTCGATGCGAAGACCGGCAAGGAAATCTGGCGAACATACACGGTCGGCGAACCACAAAAGCTGAAGGACGAGGACGGGCGCGATACCTATGGACCGTCCGGCGTGGCGGTGTGGAACACGCCCGCCATCGATCCGGGGCGCGACCTGCTCTATGTCGCGACCGGCGATAACTATTCGCAGCCCGCCACCGAGCTGAGCGACGCGGTGCTCGCACTCGATATGAAGACAGGCAGGATCGTGTGGTCGCATCAGGCGACCGAGGGCGATGCCTGGAACGTCGGCTGCTTCGTCAGCGGCGCGAATTGCCCAGATGACGCCGGTCCCGATTTCGACTTCGGCTCGGGCGTGATCCTTGTGAAGTCGTCCACCGGCCGCGACCTCGTGCTGGCGGGCCAGAAATCGGGCGTGGCCTATGCCTTCGATGCCGATACCGGCGAGCAGGTGTGGAAGCGGCGGGTCGGGCGCGGCGGCCTTGCGGGCGGTATCCTGTTCGGCATGGCCGCCCAGAACGGCACGCTCTACGCCCCGGTCAGCGACTACGGCGAAAGCGAAGATTCGTCCTGGCCCGCCAGCCCCGGCCTCTACGCCATCGACATCGACAGCGGCGAACTCGCGTGGAGCGCGCCAATGGCCAACACTTGCAGGGCCGATCAGAAAGCCTGCATTCCCGGCATCAGCAGCCCGCCGACGGCAACGCCGGAATTCGTAATCGCGGGCTCTGACGACGGTCGCTTGCGCGCCTATGCAGCGGACACCGGCGAAGTGATCCTGAATATCGACCTGGCGCGCGAGTGGGAAACCATGAACGGCGTTGACGCGAGCGGCGGTTCGATGAGCGGCGGTGCCGCCCCGATCGTCGATGGCGGCCAGATCATCGTTGCTTCCGGCTATGGCCAGGCGATCAAGATGCCGGGCAACGTGCTTCTGGTTTTCGAGAAGGAATAGA
>JAGREJ010000324.1 GCA_020446595.1 Novosphingobium sp.
TTGCCCTTCAGCTCGACCTTGTCGCGCGGCCAGCGCCCGGTGTGGTAAAGCTCGCCCTTGAAGTCCGCGATGCCGGGGATGTCGGGCAGGTTTGGCTCGGACAAGGCACCTGCCGCCGAGATCAGGAACTGTGCCTCGAACATGTCGCCCTTGTCGGTGCCGACCTTCCACACGTTGCGCGCCTCGTCCCAGGTCGCGCTGGTGACGGTCGTCTCGAACCTGATGTCACGACGGAAATCATGCCGGTCAGCCAGGTGCGAAGCATAGGTGAGGATTTCGGGCTGGGTCGAATACTTTTCTGTCCAGTACCACTCCTGATCGAGCTGCGGATCCCACGGCACCGAATAGTCGAGCGAAGGCACGTCGCAGCGCGCGCCCGGATAGCGGTTCCAGTACCAGGTGCCGCCGACGTCGGTGCCTTTCTCGATCACCACCGCCGACATGTTCATCTGCCGCAGCCGGAACAGCGCGTGCATTCCGGCAAAGCCCGCGCCCACCACTACAGCATCGAATGTTTCACTCATGGTTCCTGCCTGTTCGTATCGGTTCAATGTTGCATGTCACGCTCGAGCGTGCGCGAAGCGATCCAGAATGCGCCTGCCGCGACAAACCCGAAGGCGCTCATGAGGATCAGCGCCCAGCGCAGACCGTCGGCGGCCCCCATATTGACCGCCAGCATATCGCTCAGCAAGCCGACCGCAAGCGGCCCCAGACCGAGCGAGACGAGATTGGCGATGAACAGCTGGATCGCAGAGGCCGGCGCGCGCATGGAGGGCGGCGCGACCGACAGCATCGAGGAGATGCCCGGCCCGTAATGCAGATTGGACAGCATCGAGTTGAAGGCCATGGCGATCAGCGCCAGCGCGAGGCTCCCGGTGGTCATCGCGAATATGAAAGGCGGGATAAAAGCCAGCGAGGCGAAAATGCAGATGTACATGTTGTTGCGCACATCGCGCTTGCCGTAGCGATCCGAAAGCTGGCCGCCCAGCCACATGCCAAGGGCACCGAAACCGCCGCTCATCAGGCCGATGGTCAGTCCCAGAAAACCCATCGATTCAAGACCGATCGCCGCTGCGAACTGCGCGACCTCCTCGGGGTGGTTGCGCAGGAAGAAAGACGCCATGAACAGCGCGTAGCCGACCGAGATGAAGGCCTTGATGGTGATGCCTGCGGTCGCCCAGTAATAGCTCGGCCGCCGGGCCAGCGCGACGATAGATTCACGGATGGTCACGCCCTTTTTTACGGTATTTTCGCGCACGGCCTTGAGCCGTTCGGCGGTGCGCGGATCCTTCAATGTGAAAAAGGCCAGGGCCGCAAACAGCAGACCGGGCACTCCGGCAAGGAAGAAAGCGGTGCGCCAGCCATAGGCGTCGGCCACGATGCCGCCAAAGGCCATGCCGAACAGGCCACCCAGAGGCGCGCCCATGCCATAGAGCGCCAGCGCCGAGCCGCGTTTTTGTTTTTCCGCATAGTCGATGATGAGCGAATGAGCCGGAGGCGTGCAGCCCGCCTCGCCGATGCCGACTCCAACCCTTGCAAGCACCAGTTGCACAAAGTTCTGCGCGAGCCCGCAAGCCGCCGTGCAGGCGCTCCAGATAGCAATGGCAATGGCGATGATGACCGATCGGTCCTTGCGCTCGGCCAGCACCGCGATCGGCAGCCCGAGAATGGTGTAGAGCACCGCGAAGGCCAGACCGCCCATCAGGCCAAGCTGCCAGTCGGCAAGCCCGAGATCGTGCTTGATCGGCTCGGCGAGGATGTTGACCACCTGCCGGTCGACGAAGTTGACGATGTAGATGGCGAGCAGCAATCCCATCACATAGCGGCGATAGGCGGGCGAACCTGGCGGGCTGTCGAATTCTGCGGCGGCGCTCGCCATACGTGCAATTCCTCTCTCTCTATTTGTCGTTGGCCTAGCGTGCTCGGTTGGGTCCGGCAAATGGTATCGCGGCCCTTGAGACACCTTGCGACAATTCCAACTGGTCACGAACAATGCGGCGGTTGCGCGGACCCTGTGCCGGTGGCACCACGTAATAAAACCGAGGGCAAAACGGACGAGGATATGAACAAGACTGCAAGTGGCAAAACAATCGACGCGGCCATTGTCGGCGCGGGATTCGCCGGGATGTATTCGATCTACAGGCTGCGGAGCATGGGGCTGGAGGTCCACGCCTTCGAAGCGGCGAGCGACGTGGGCGGCACATGGTGGTGGAACTGCTATCCCGGTTCGCGCTGCGACGTGGAAAGCCTCGACTATTGCTATGCCTTCGACGAGGCGCTGCTTGACGAGTGGCACTGGAGCGAACGCTTCGCCACCCAGCCCGAAGTGCTGCGCTATGCCAAGCACGTCGCGGATCGCTATGGCCTGCGGGATCACATCACGTTCAACGCAAGAGTGAACAGTTGCGTGTGGGACGAGGACGAGCACCTGTGGACCGTCTCCACCGAGAGCGGTGAGACTGTCCGTGCCCGCTTCCTGATCGCGGCCAGCGGCTGCCTTTCCAAACCGCACCGGCCCGACCTTCCCGGCGTCGACGATTTCGCCGGACGCGTGCTGTTCACGCAGGCATGGCCGCACGAGGGCGTGGAACTTGCAGGCAAGCGGGTCGGCGTGATCGGCACCGGCTCGTCCGGCATCCAGTCGATCCCGGTGATCGCCAGGGAAGCCGCGCACCTCACCGTGTTTCAGCGCACCGCGAACTTCACCCTGCCCGCGGTCAACCGGCCGGTCGATCCGGCCTACGAGGCGGAGATCCGCGCCGACTATCTTGGCCACCGCCGCGAAATTCTGCAGAACAAGGCCGCAACGGTGAAGCAGACCCTTGCCGAATCCGCCTTCGACTTCTCCGATGCCGAACGCGAAGCCGCCTATGAGGCCAAGTGGCAGCGCGGCGGAGCCGGGGGCATCCCGATCGTCTTCGCCGATTCGCTCACCAATCCCGCATCGAACAAGGAAGCGGCGAAGTTCGTGTGGCGAAAGATCAGCGAAATCGTCGACGATCCCGAGACGGCGGAATCGCTGACCCCGCGCGACCATCCTATCGCGACCAAGCGCATCTGCCTCGACACCGATTACTATGCGACCTTCAACCGGGCGAACGTC
>JAGREJ010000325.1 GCA_020446595.1 Novosphingobium sp.
TCCGGGCTGATGAACCATGTCTACAAGGGCGACTATGCGCTGCTGGTGCCCGTTTCAGTGCCCGCGAGCGCGAAGCCGGGAAGCACGGCGCGGATCGCGCTCGATGCAAAATGGCTGGCATGCACCGACGAGATCTGTGTGCCGGAAAGCGGAGTTCTGGAACTCGCCCTGCCTGTAGCCGAACCGGGCGGGCGCGATGCGCGGTTCGAGACCTGGCGCACACGCCTGCCCGCTCCGCTCGGTACACCAGCGCATTTTGCCCTGGCAGGTGACACCGTGCGGTTCGGCGTGCCACTGCCCGCAAGTATCGCGCTCGACGATCCACACCTGTTCATCGCGGACAGTCGCGTTGTAGATTACGCCGCCCCGCAACGCATCAGCCGCAACGGCGACATGCTGGTGATCGAGCTGAAGCGCCCCAGTGTTGCGCCTGCCTCGCCCGAAGCCGTTCAGAGCGTCCTGCGCCTCGGCAAGGATGGCGTGGGACTGTCGTTCACAGCCACGCCGGGGGAAGTGCCGCCTGCGGGCGCGCCGCTGGACGAATCGACGAATACGGCCCTGCCCTTTCTGTTTGCGGGCGCGCTTCTCGGCGGGCTGCTGCTCAATCTGATGCCCTGCGTGTTTCCGATCCTCAGCCTCAAGGCGATGAGCCTTGTGCGCGCGGGCGAGAGCGAAACCTCGGCGAGGCGCGAGGGACTGGCCTATACCGGCGGCGTCGTGCTCGCTTGCCTCGCGCTCGGCGCGTTGCTGCTCGCATTGCGGGCGGCGGGCGAACAGGTCGGCTGGGCCTTCCAGTTGCAGGAACCCGCTGTCGTCGCCGTACTGCTGCTGCTGGCCGTGGCGATCACCGCCAACTTCATTGGCCTGTTCGAGGTATCGATGCCCGGCCTCGCGGATGACGGATCGGGCGGCGCTTTTGCCACAGGCCTGCTTGCGGCTTTCGTAGCTACGCCCTGCACAGGCCCGTTCATGGCGGCAGCGATGGGCGCGGCGCTGCTCCTTCCTGTCGTGCCCGCCATGGCGCTGTTCGCCGCGCTGGGACTGGGCCTGGCCCTGCCCTTCCTCGCGCTCGGCTACGTTCCCGCATTGCGCCGCCTGCTGCCCAGGCCGGGGCCGTGGATGGTCACGTTCCGGCACTGGATGGCCCTGCCAATGGGCCTGACGGCGCTGGCGCTGGCCTGGCTGGCATGGCGGATTGGCGGGGCTGGTTTTGCCTTGGTCGCCTGCCTTGTCGCGCTCGCCTGCATGGCGGGGCTCTGGCGCGTCGGACGCCTGCAACGCGCAGGCCGCCCTGCCTTTGCTACCGCGCTCGCCGCGATTCTCGTGCCGCTGTTGGCAGCCAGCCAGCTCGGCCAGCTTGCCCAGGCGTCGACGTCTCGCCACGAACCCGGTCTGCTTGCCGCCTTGCCGTTCAGCGAGGTCCACCTCGCCTCGGCACGCGCTTCGGGCAAGCCGGTGTTCGTGTGGATGACTGCCGACTGGTGCATCACCTGCAAGGTCAACGAGAGCGCCGCAATCGAGCGCGAGGCGACCGCCGCCGCCTTCAGCAAGGCTGGCGTCACGGTGTTGCGTGGCGACTGGACCCGGCGCGATCCGGCGATCACCCGCTATCTCACCGCCCATGGCGCGGCGGGTGTGCCGTTCTACCAGTGGTATCCGCCCGGCGGCGGAGCGCCAGAACAATTGCCGCAAGTCCTTACCGAAGGCTTGCTGGTCGAGCGGTCGACAGCGCAGGGACGTTGAGAACGCTCCGTTTCGGAGAAATCAAACGGACTGTGCCGAACCCGGAAAATCCGGGCGTCGCGTCCGGCCATTGCGCCCGATGCGATCCGCAATCGCTCCTTTTCGGACCTGTCCCGCGTCGCATTTCCGCAACGCTTGCGGTCATCTCCCTAGGCGAATTCCAATAGGGAGATTTCTCGTGCAACAGGCTCACACGCTCATCCTCGTCGATAGCGACTCACGCCGCCGCGCCAGCGTCAGCCACACCCTTTCCGGGCACGGCGTGCACGTCGAGCCTTTCGAGACGGTGGCCGAGCTGACATCCAGCTGGCCGCGTAGCGGCACGGTGCTCATCCACGACAATGAGGGCGACGTGGCGAGGCTGATCGAGGAGATGGCGCGCCAGGGCGAATGGTATCCGATCATCGCCTTTGCCGAGCAACCCGAAGCGTCGCGCATCGTCCGCGCCATCCACGATGGCGCCGTCGATTACATCGTCTGGCCGTTCGTGTCCGAAACATTGCTGTCTGCTCTTGAAAGGCACGATAGCGAGGCCGAAGGCCTCGGCAATGCCCGTATGCGCGAGGCGGTGGCGCGCGGCCGGATCGAGAAGCTGACCGAACGCGAGCGCGAAGTGCTCGACTGCGTCGCTTCGGGGCTGTCCAACCGCAAGATCGGCGAGAAACTCGAGATCAGCCCGCGCACGGTCGAGATACACCGCGCCAACATGCTGACAAAGCTCGGCGCGAACCACACCTCGGAAGCGATCCGGATTGCGATCGAGGCCGAACTGGTTCGCTAGCCGGGGTTGGCGCCACCTGCCGCGATCAATGCAGTCTGGTGCCCTCGGGTCGCAGCGGCACAGGCTGATCGGAAGTGGAACGAACCGGCTTCACCAGCGCGGCGCTGGCCCAGGCAGCGATCAATGCCAGTGCCGGGGTAGCGCCCTCGCGGGTGATTTCCTCGTTCATGCCCGGCAAGAGGACACTTGCAAGGCAGGCGTTCTCGCTGCCCTTGGAGAGCATCCAGGCCGCTTGCGGGCCGATTACCGCCAGGGCCGCGCTCTCGAAAGCGCGCGCCGCGATCATCACCTCGACCAGTTCGCGCGGCACCCTGGGCGCGCTCAGCATCAGCGCCTCGTGCAACAGGGACGCCTGATCGGCCGGTCCGCTGGTCGCACACAGCCCGGCAAGACGTTGCAGCTTGCCGTCGCGTCGAGGATTGCGGACGTTGAGGTGCATCGGAGCATCCTTGGTTGCGATTCAACCGCCGCATCATAGCGCGCGCGGAAGACACCGGGAAACCCCCCTTCGCCCCTTTTCGCGCACGCCGTATCGCGATGCGACACTGCACGAGAGCTACGCACTGGTCCTTATTGACGGCCAACGAGTCCACTTGCGGCTTGTCCGATTAGCCGACAAGACAGCACCAGAAAACGAATCTCCGGGAGACAGGACACATGAACACGCCCATTCCGCAGCAATCGACAATCCACCTTGTCGCGCCGGAGCTTGCCCCGGCGATTGCCGAATTCCCCAACATGGATTTCGAGAAGGGTCTCGAGGAAATCCGCGCCGGTTTCATGGACCGCGAACTGCCGCCAATGCCCGAGGGGCTCGAAAAGGCGCAGGTCGAAGACCGGACCATTCCCGGCCCGGCCGGAGCGCCGGACGTGCGTGTGCTGGTCTACTCGCCTCCGGGCGACGCCAAGGGCCGACCGGCAATCTGCCATATCCACGGCGGCGGCTATGTTATCGGCAGGGCCGACATCGGCGACATCCCCAACCGGATGATGGCGCTGGCGCTGGGCTGCGTGGTCGTGTCGGTCGACTATCGCAAGGCGCCCGAGACGGTATGGCCCGGCGCGCTGGAGGATTGCTATTCGGCCCTGTGCTGGATGGTGGAAGAGGCCGATGTGCTCGGCATCGACCCGGACCGCATTGCCGTCGCGGGCGAGAGCGCGGGTGGCGGCCATGCCGCGGCGCTTGCCATCTACGCGCGCGACATCAACCGCAAGACCGGCGGCGGCCCCAAGGTCGCGTTCCAATTGCTCGACTCGCCGATGCTCGACGATCGCACCGGCACGACTGCCGATCCGCATCCGCACACGGGCGAATTCGTCTGGACCCCGGCGCGCAACCGCTTCGGCTGGAAGGCGATGATGGGTCGCGAACCCGGCGGCGAGGACGTGCCGAACGAAATGGTGCCCGCGCGGGTCGAGGACTATTCGGACCTGCCGCCCGCCTTCGTTCATGTCGGCGCGCTCGACCTGTTCCTTGAGGAGGACATGGAATATGTCCGCCGCCTGACCCGCGCCGGGGTTCCGGCCGAACTGCACGTCATCCCCGGTGCCTACCACGGCTTCAATATGGCCGGGGCGGTGCCGCAGGTGATGCAGGTGGGTGGCCTCAGGATGGCTGCCTTGGCGCGGGCATTCGGGATCGATCTGTCGAAGGGGTGATCCCCTGCCCCTCGGGGCGAACGGTGAAAGCCTGCAAGATTCCCTATGGATTCGCGAACATCGTGAACACGCGTTCGGCGAAGAACCAGCGTCCATCGACTTTCGCGTATCGGTCGCGGTATTCGCCCCAGAAGCCTTTGCCGTCCGCCGAGGTGGGCGATTGCATCACGCAGGTCCCGGTAGCGCTGTCGCCGTCAACTTCGATCGTAAGGTTGTGGATCAGCGGCACCGGATGCGGCTTGCCCTTGCTCGGCAGCAGCATGTCGCGGATCGCCTGCCGACCCTCGACCCGGCTCTGGACAGTCTCGCCGAGCTTTTCTGGCCCGCCTTGCCGGACTTCGAAAAAACCGTCCGGCGTGTAGAGTTCGGCAGTCAGTTCGGGGCAGTCGCGCCGAACGACCTGGCCATAGCAATGCACCAGTTCGGTGATCGCCTGCTTGGCGGCCAGGTCATCGGGCTGTTCGGCGATACCGGTGACCGTGTCAGGCATTGTCCCGCAGTTCGCAGGCGGCGCGCACCGGCGCGATACCGTATTCGACAACCTGCCAGAAACCCTTGTCGGTCACGATCACTGCCTCGTCGTTCTCGATCGCGTGGATGACCATCTGGCCGATCTCGTCCGCGGTGACCGTGGGCGTGGGCTTGGCGGAAGGATCGTCGTTGCTCTCACCGCCGATGATGACTGTATTCTTGTGCAGGTTGGTGGCGACGATACCGGGGCACAGCACCGAAACGCCGACGCCGCTGGGCGCGAGATCCTGCCGCAGGGCATAGCTCATCGCGGCCACGCCGAACTTGGCCATCGAATAGACGCCAACCCCGCCGCCGAAGGCGGAAAGACCAACCGAAGACGACGTATTGACGATGTGGCCCTTGCCGCGATCGCGCATGTCGGCCGCGAAGGTCATCGCGCCGTTGGCCGGACCGATAAGGTTGATGTCAATCAGCGTATCGAAGCTCTCGAACGAGGTATCGGCGAGCGTCTTGCCGTGCGGAGCGATACCGGCATTGTTGATGAGAATATCGACCGGGCCGAATACCTTCTCGGCCTCTTCCTTCGCGCGCTTCCAGTTGTCGCGATCGCGCGTGTCGAGCTTGACGCCGCGGAACTGGTTGGCGCGGGTGGCGACAACCTTCTCCATGGCTTCCTCGTTGATGTCGGCAATGGTGACGTTGAGGCCTTTTTCGGCCAGCGCATTGGCAATGCCAAGGCCGATCCCACTCGCGCCACCGGTCACAAAGGCATGCTTCGCGTCTGAAATATTCATCGATTCGGTTCCCTCTCGCCAGATGTGTTGTTGCGCGCAGACTGGCGAATGCCAGCCCGCGAGGCAATGGCGTTATCGAAACGCAGAGCGGCAATCCGTAATTATGGAAAATGCCGCGCCGCGCTCCGGTCAGTCGAATTCGACGCGAACGTGCGGAATGTCGCCTTCAATCTCGCCATGGGGCGTCTTGTAATCGGTGACGGTCGAGCCGCGGTCGCGCCCAACGTCCATCATCTCGCCATTGCCTGCGGGAAACAGCAGGTTGGTCGGCAGTTTCAGGCGCGCGAATTCCACTTCGCCCGAACTGAGCACGATTTCGGCGGGTCCGCCGGGCCGACCGGTTTCGTGCCGCATTTTCAGCGATGTCTTGCCCGCTGGCAGCGCCTTGTCCGAAACGACCGAAAACTGCTCCGCAGGATCGGTCGAGCGCGACCAGAACAGGGCGGGGCGACCATTGTCGAGATAGAGGCTCCAGCCGCCGAAGCGGCTGGCCAGCGCCAGCACCACGCCCGAGGAACTGGCGCTGTCGAGCACCAGGTCTGCCTCGACCGTGAACGGGCGCATCACCATCATCGGCGCGCCG
>JAGREJ010000326.1 GCA_020446595.1 Novosphingobium sp.
AACCTCCACGCCCTTGCGAGCGCCGCCACCTGAAGACGGTGCGTCTACCAATTCCGCCATCTGGGCACACTTGGAGCGCGAAAGGCAATGCCTGCCGCGCCTTGGCAGGAGCGCGCGGATAGGGCGCTGCGCCTACATTGTCAACGGCGCAGGCGCGCTTCGCGTTATCGCCGGTTGCGCGGATGCTCTGCTCTGTGCAAAGGCGCAGACAACCAGAAACCGCGCCCGCGAATCCCGCACTGGGCGGCATTTCGCGGCGACAGGCAAGGATCGCAACAGGTCATGGCAATTTCGGACAGCGCGTCACTTTCCGGCAAGGTCGTTACACTGATAGGCGGCAGCGGCTTCTTCGGACGCCACCTCGCCCAGGAACTGCTGTCGCGCGGCGCGCGGCTGCGCGTCGCCAGCCGCAATCCCGAGCGGGCCTATTCCCTCAAACCGCTGGGCAATCTCGGCCAGATTGCCTTCGCACGTTGCGATGTGACGCGGCCCGAAACGCTCAGGCCGATTCTGGCTGGAGCCGATGCCGCTGTGAACCTCGTCGGCGCTTTCGACGGCGATCTCGATGCATTGCAGGGCGAAGGGGCTGGCAAGGTGGCGCAGGCCGCCGTCGATGCAGGCGTGAGCGCCTTCGTCCATGTCTCGGCCATCGGTGCCGACGCCGCCTCGCACGTGGACTATGCGCGCACCAAGGCAGAAGGCGAGGAAGCCGTGAGCGCGGCCTTCAAGGGTGCGAGCGTGGTTCGGCCTTCGCTGCTGTTCGGCCCGGACGACAATTTCGTGCAGATGTTCGCGCGGCTGATTTCGCTGTTCCCGGTCTTGCCGGTGTTCGGGCCTGAGGCGAAATTGCAACCGGTCTTCGTCGACGATGCGGCGATGGCCGTGGGCGCGGTACTCGCCGATCCGGGCAAGCACGGCGGCAAGACCTTCGAGCTGGGCGGGCCTGAAACGATCACCATGCTCGAATTGAACCAGCGGATCGCCGATGCGCAGCACCGCCAGCGGCTGTTTGTCGAGCTGCCCGATCCGGTTTCGTCGGCCATTGCCACGGCGACCGGCTGGCTCCCCGGCGCGCCGATCACCGCCGACCAGTTCGCGCTGCTGCGCGCGGGCAATGTCGTTTCCGGCAAGAAACCGGGCTTCAAGCAGCTTGGCATGGTGCCTCGCCCGCTCGGCCTGTTCCTCGATCGCTGGATGGTGCAGTTCCGCAAGCACGGACGTTTCGGCGCGACGCAGGGGGCGTAGTCAGTTCATACGCTTCCCGTCAGGAAGCCCGGAAATCAGGAATCGATCTGGCCGTAGTGGTCGGGCGGCTGGATGCCCTCCATCCGTTCGGACAACAGAGGCCTGAAGCTCGGCCGGGACTTGATCCACATATACCAGCTTCGCGCCTGTTCGTGCGTCGACCAGTCGAGCCCGCCCAGATAGTCGGCCACCGAAATCTGCGCGGCGGCGGCAAGGTCGGCCAGCGTCAAGGTCGATCCGGCCAGCCAGGGCCGGTTGTCGATCAGGTAATCGACATAGTAGAGATATTCGTGCGCCAGCCGCATGGCATCGCGCAGCAGCCGCGAATCGGGCGGATCGCGCACGATCCTCAGCCGCTTCTTCATCCGCTCGAGCAGCAGCGGCCCAGTCACGCTGGCGTAGAATACCTCGTCGAACAGGGCGATCAGCCGCCGGATTTCCGCACGCTGGGCGGCGGTGCCGCTGATGAGCGGGCTCTTGTCGACCGTCTCCTCGAAATATTCGCAGATCGCCCGGCTGTCGGACAGCAACAGGTCGCGCTCGGGATCGACCAGCACCGGCGTATGGCCAGCCGCATTCATCTGCAGGAATTCGTCGCGCGCCTCCCACGGGTTCTCGCGCCACATTTCGTAGCCGACGCCCTTCTCGCTCATCAGCAGGCGTAATTTGCGGCTGAACGGACACAACGGGAACTGATAGAGTTGCCACATCCGCGCGTTACTGCCGAAGCGCGCGCGCAGCGTCCACCCCGGCGCGGCGACCGGGGTGATTGAATCAAGTGGAAAAGATTTGCGCGGTCAGCGCTTCGGCATGGACTCGCGCATCGTGCGCGCCATCTTCTCAAGCTCGGGCGCCATGGCCCCGGCGGCCGTCGCCATGGCTCCAAGCGCCGCCATTGCGCGCGGCACATGGGTGACGATCTTCTCGCGCATCTCGTCCTGATCGGTGCCGGCAAGATCGGCGACGCGTGCGTCGCGCGGCAGCTTGCCCATGCGTTTGCCGCTCGCTTTCTCGACCGCATCGACCATCGGAGCGACCGGCATTTCGAGCAGGGCCTTGCTCATCGCCGACAACATTCCGGCAATGGCATATTGGGTCATCGGATCATTGAGCTTGCCCGCGATCTCGTCGGCCTTGCCCGCCATCGCATTATCGTCGCGGGCAAGGGCAGGCGCGGGTGCCAGAGCCAGGGCACAGGAGGCCAGAATTGCAGAACGTAGCAGCATGGCGGAATCCCCAAAGGTCAACGGGCAATGCAAGGCGTGTCTATCGCAAGGGCACGCTTTCGCACTCCTGAACACGAGGTCCGCTTTTCCGCAAGCCGTTTCGCGCATATGACGAATGGCATGAAGGTACCAAAGAATCCCGCTGGTGGCGCGCTGGAAGTGTTCGCCAATGGTCGGCTCGAGCCTGTATGCCGCCAGTGGATCGCCGAGGAACCGGTTGCGCTCGAATACAATGGCCTTGCCTATGCGGTGATGATGGCGACGCCGCAGGACCTGGAGGATTTCGCTACAGGCTTCGCGCTCAGCGAGGGGCTCGCCGCAAGCGTGAGCGAGATACGCGATTGCGCGGTGGCGGAGAGCGAGCTGGGCTGGATCGTGCGCACCACGCTCGACGGGCTCGGGGCCGAACAGATGGCGGAACGCGTGCGCACGCGCGTCGCCGAATCGAGCTGTGGCCTGTGCGGTATCGAGAACCTCGAAGCTGTGGGGCGGCCCTTGCCAAGCGTGGCGAGCCATCCCGCGCTCGATCAAAAAGCGATCTTTGCAGCACTCGCCGGACTGCAAGACTTTCAGCCGCTCGGCGCGGAAACGGGTGCGGCGCATGCCGCGGCCTGGGCGGACAGGAGCGGGACGATCCGCTGCGCGCGCGAGGATGTCGGAAGGCACAATGCCATGGACAAGCTGATTGGCGCCATGGCGCGCGCTGGAAGCGCCATCTCCGAAGGCTTCGTGCTGTCCACCGCACGGTGCAGCTACGAGATTGTCGAGAAGGCGGTGCGCAGCGGCGCGACCACACTGGTCACCGTCTCGCTGCCGACCTCGATGGCGGTCGAGCGCGCAAGGGTGGCGGGCCTCAGCCTGTGGTGCCTTGCGCGCAACGACAGCGTGCTGCTGGTCAACGACGCTTCCTTGGCGCGCTAGAAGCGCGAACCGATCGATCATCGCGACAACAAAAACACCGCATGTTCGGCGCGCAGGTTTGCCGCGGCCGCGCTGCGGCGCGCGTCGCCCGAGAGGAACCATGCGTCCTCCACCGTCACATCCATTTCGCGCACCAGCGCGCGGAAATCGTCGATCGAGGAAAAGTGGATGTTCGGCGTCTCGTACCAGGCGATCGGAAGCTGGCGCGTCACCGGCATGCGTCCGCCCATGAGCAGCGAGAGCCGCACCCGCCAATGCGCGAAATTGGGGAAGCTGACGAAGGCCTTGCGGCCGATGCGCAGCAATTCGCCAAGCACCTCGCGCGGGCGCATCGTCGTCTGCAGCGTCTGACTGAGAATCGCGTAGTCGACCGCGCCGTCGGGATAGAAGCCAAGGTCGGTATCGGCATCGCCCTGGATCACCGAAAGCCCCGCCGCGACGCAGGTCGCGACATTGGCCGGATCGATCTCCAGCCCGCGCGCGTCGCATTGCCGCTCGTCGCGCAGGGCCAGCATCAGTTCGCCATGGCCGCAGCCGACATCGAGCACGCGGCTGCCGGGCGCGACATGCTGGGCGATCACGGCGAGGTCGGGGCGCAACATGGTCATTGCGGAAAGACCTTGGGATCGATGACCATCATGCGCTCTGGCCAAGGGTATTGCCTCCAGCCATGCTTCTCATAAAGGCTCTGCGCGTCCTTGGTATAGAGCGCCCAGCGACCGACTTCCTGCAGGTCGGGATGAGCGCGCAGCCACCGTATCATCGCCGATGCCAGACCCTTGCCATCGTGCTCGGGCAGCACATGGACATCGTTGAGGTAGGCCATCGAGACATAGTCCGTCAGCACGCGCGCCATGCCGACTTGCCGACCCTCATGCCACACCGACACCGCAATCGAGGCGGATATGGCGCGGGCAACCTTTTCGAGCGAAATACCTTCGGCCCAGTAGCTGCGCGTAAGATAGGCATGTGCAGCAACCGGATCGGCGCCTTCGCGCAGCTCGTATCCTTCAGGCAGGCCGCTCATTGCTTCAGGAACCCTTCGATAACCCGGTCGAGCGCGGGAACGTCGAGCAGGAAGGAATCATGGCCGAACGGGGCGGACAGCTCCATGAAACTGACCGGCAGACCCACGGCATTGAGCGCATGGGCGATCTGCCGCGATTCGGTGGTGGGATAGAGCCAGTCGGTATCGAAACTGACAAGGCAGAAGCGCGCGCTCGACCCGGCGAAGGCGTTCGCGAGCTTGCCCCCATGCTCCTCGGCCAGATCGAAATAGTCCATCGCGCGAGTGATGTAGAGATAGGAATTGGCGTCGAACCGGTCGGTGAAGGCAATCCCCTGGTGGCGCAGGTAGCTCTCGACCTGAAAATCGGCATCGAAGCCGAAGGTCTTCTCGCTGCGGTCCTGCAGGTTGCGCCCGAACTTGTCGGTGAGCCCGGCTTCCGAAAGATAGGTGATGTGCGCGGCCATGCGCGC
>JAGREJ010000327.1 GCA_020446595.1 Novosphingobium sp.
GCCAATCTTTGCAACAGAGCCCGGCACATTTTTCGCGCTCGTTCAAGGCACGCCACGGGATCACCCCGTCCGCTGCAAGAAAGCGCCGGCCGGCGCGAGACGCGTCGACAGGGAAAGGGAACGGCTGAATTCCGGGTAGGACTGCAAGGCAGCGATGCCAGGCTCCGTGGGCGGCTCGATCCGGCCCGCCTCGGGTTTGCCGGCGGCCGTCCCTGTCCGTCATGTCGCCCGATCGATGTTCTCCTTGGCAGCACGGTATCGGCGCGGGCAGGCAGGAGTTGTCGATGGGGTGGGCCAGCCGGCGATGGTTGAACCAGTCGCTCGATTCCTACGTGGCGCGTAGCTGTGGCCGTTGCTGCCGACCAAGGGTCCGATTCCGGCCGCGGCGAGGCTGTCGGTGTCGAGGTCTCCCGATTTCTCATCCAGGCTGAGGGTGAGCATCCGGCGACGCCGGCGACGGCAGCGGCGGCAAACCCGCCGGCGACGCCGCCCGCGCACTCTACGCCGATGGCGTCAGACGAGTTCGCCGTTCAAGAAGCCCGACTTTTCCGTCGGCCGCTCGAAAGGTACGCCGAAGAACTTCCGCGCGTCTTCGAAATCGATAAGCCAGTTTCCGGGTGCCTTGTTCTCGCCCCGGGCATGCGACGCATAGCCGAGCATCCGCTGCACTCGCGGCGGATAGTTCCGCACAAGATCCCAGGGAACGACGAGCGGAGAGGCTTCCTCGGGCGTCAGCCACCCTACAACGAAGCTCATATGCAGTCCATGACGCCATTGGTCCGCGGTTACATTCGCGCCTGCCCCGTGAACCGTTTTCCCCATATACAGCAGCGCGCTTCCGGCAGGCATCACCGCCCCGACCGTTTCATCCGGATTCGGCTGCCGCGCAAAGTCATCCCATTTATGACTACGCGGGATCACACGCGTTGCCCCGACCTCCTCTGTGAAGTCGGACAGAGCGAGCATGATGCTCACAAGGCAGTTCGGGGCGTCTCTCCCCAGCGTCTCCATCACCGGCCAAATCACGGTATCGCGATGAAGGAATTGCCCGGTCTCACCTGGCCCCACGATCATTGCCTGTCCGGTATTGAGCCAATAGTCGCCTTCCAACTGGCTTGCGGCCCAACGATGCATAAGGTCGTGGTCAAGCAGCTCTGCGAAGGCCGGAGCGCGCGCTGCCAGCCTCGTGAACCGCTTGGTCTGCTTCCCCCAGAAAGCACCCATTTCTTCGCCGACATCGTCGGATCCGGGAAGAACATGCTTGATGTCGGGCTGAAGCTGTTCATTCAGGCGAGCCAGAAGATCCTGATCGATGAAGTCTCTGACGATGACTCCCCCATCGTCATCCAACCCCTTCAGGATCAGCTCGAATGGATCGTTCCGCTGGAATGTGCGCAAACCCTTGTCGCTCATGATATGGCTCCTGCTTGATTGAAGGCGAATCTTCCTGGCTGGCTATGTCAACCTCTAGAACTTCATGTCGGCGGTGATTCCGTACGTCCGCGGCTCTCCGACCTGGAAGAAATCGAAGCCGAACCCGGTGACATCGATCGACGATCGGAAATAGTATCGGTTGAACAGGTTTTTTGCCCAAGCGGCGATCCCGTACTGCCCGTCCCCGGACCGGTACGCTACGCGACCGTTCACGACCACATAGCCCTTTTGAGCGATGCGATCCTCGTTCATCAGCTCGAAATATTGTTTCGAGTTATGGTTGCCGTCGACACCCAACGTCAACTTTCCGCCATCGGTATCGATGACGTCCCACTCTGCGCCGGCCGTGAGGCTGACGCTCGGCGCGTTAGGGAGCCGATTCCCGGCCAGGACCACACCGCTGATGGTGCCTGTCCGGATCTTCGTGCTGAGCAAGCCCAGCCCGGCGTTGAGACGGATATGGGGCGCAGGGCGCGCGCTCAGTTCGAACTCCGCCCCCGCCATTCGCGACGTCGGAATGTTCACGAGTGTCTGCGCGACCGTATCCGGATCGATGCTGAGCGCCTGCTGGTTCTTGTAGGCGTAATAGAAAGCCGATCCGTTGAAGGTGACGGCGCGGCCGAAGAACTGAGACTTGAACCCCACTTCAAAGGCATTCACCGTTTCCGGCTTGGCCACGTTCAACTCGGTCGGCAGGAAGTACGCCTGAGCATTGAACGCGCTCGCACGATAACCGCGGCTATAGCTGGCGTAAAGCAGGTTCCCGCCAGGCAGCTTGTAGTCGACGCCGGCCCTTCCGGTAACCGTTCCCTTTCGGAAGCCATCGCTTGCCGTGGCATCGAAATCTACGGGGTCGCCCGGGATCGTATTCGCTATCGGCGTGCCGTCGGCCCCAAGAACCCGCGCGTTATACCCGCTGATCCTCCCGGTATCGCGCGTGTAGCGCAACCCGGCCCGAGCGATGAGGCGAGGAAAGAGGGCGTAGTTGACATCTGCATAGACGGCAGCGCTCGACTTCCTCTGATGATATCTGTTGGAATACATGCAAGATGTGAGGAAGTCCTGGGTGCAGTCCTCTGCGTCTATGACCCCGTTTCTAGTGACATCTATGTCGGTAAAATATGAATAGGTCGTCTGAGCAGAGATGGTCTCGCGGCTGTAATAAGCGCCCGCTATGAAATCCAGTCCGTTGTCGAAATCGCTGGCGATCCGCAGATCCTGTGAGAATTGCCGTGCTCGCCCGCCTAGGTCGTCTTCGACCGCCTTGAGCGGACTACCGTCGGCATCCTCGGGGATGAAGAGCTTTCCATAGTCGTAGGACGTGACGGAGGTGACCGTCAGGTCGTCCGTGGCTTTCCAGTTCGTGGTGAGAGATGCGCCGTACGTCCGATGGCGGCGGCGCTCGGCATATTCGCTTTCCAGTTCTCGCCGGCCGATCCCGGTTCTGAAATAGCTCGAGCCCCCAAAAAGTTCGTACGCGCCCGCGCCGATGCCATCGGCAGCGGGACGCGCGAAGATGCCATAATTGGTTGGATTCTGCAGGCTGGTTGACAGACGCAGCAGGAACTGGAGGCGATCTGTCGGCTGGGCGAGGAGGGACACGCGGACCGCATATTGCCGCGTCGCGTTGGCGTCGGCTTGGCCAGGAAGCCTGTTCTTGAACCAGCCGTCGGCGCGGGCGAAGGTGAACGCAACGCGGGCTGCGACCTTGTCGCTGAGAGCGGCTTGGAGGGCACCATTGGCTTCATAGCGTTGGTAGTTCCCGATCCCGACCGCAAGATAACCCTCGGTGCTGAAACCGGGCCTTCGGCTGATGATGTTGATCGCACCACCAGTCGTATTCTTGCCGTACAAGGTTCCCTGGGGGCCGCGAAGCACCTCCACGCGTTCGAGATCGTAGAGAGCGACAGGGAGGAGGGGGAAGGTGCCCTTGTAAACGTCGTCGATATAAGTGGCTACAGGACCCTGCTGGTTGATGCTGTAGTCGGACATCGAGATGCCACGCAGGGAGAAGACCGGGATTCCTTCGCCGACGGTCGACGCCGCTTGCAGATTAGGCACGGAGGAGACGAGATCGGTGGGTGAGGCGATGCGCTTGTCGGCCAGCTGATCACCGCTCAGAGCGGTTATCGATACAGGCACATCTTGGAGCCGCTCGTTGCGCCGCTGCGCAGTCACGACGATGTCGCCGTCAGCACCGGCAACGTCAGTTGGGGCGGGAGCTGCAGTGCCAGAAACGGTAAGGGTCTCCTGCGCCCACGCAGTTCCTGCACTCGAGAAAACGCAGGCAGTACCGATTAGAACGGCGCGAAAACTCCGCATCTGACTTCCTTCAACGATCGGCTTATCGCGCGAAAAATGGCGCTCACTCTGCAGTGCGTCAAGGAATTTCTTCACTCTCAGGAAATTTCGTTTACGAGCATAGCTGGGGCGTGTCTGCTGGACCGGGTGTCCTTGAGCCAGCCGCCTCGCTGCGAAGGCTTCGCTTCGCCGCAGTGACATGTTCGACCCGCTGGCTTTGATGAAGCATGCAATTCCGATGTCTCGGGCGAATTTCGGCCACTAGGCCTGGGATTTTGCACAGAGGTAGCCAGAAGAGCACGATTGCGGCGAGGGTGATCGCGCCGATGAAGGTCTGGGCGCATCGAATGCCGCCGGTCCTTGAGGCGGCTGAACATGATCTCCAGTAACAGCGGTGTCTGTAGAGCTGCTTGGCGCGGTGCGCATCGCTTGGCGTGGCCTGAGTGACCGAGGATGCATGGGCGCGTGCCACGAGCGCGGAGCGCCTAGGCGGACCCGATATCCGGCTCGTCATCGCTCGTCAGAAAATGGTCATCGATGGGTGGAGCAGCGACGCAATTGGGATCAACGGCACCGTTCCGGCGCCGCTGCTCCGGCTGAAGCAAGGCACGGTGGTCCGCTTCACCGTCGTCAACGAACTTGACGAGAGCAGCTCGATCCACTGGCACGGCTTGCTGGTGCCAGCCGACATGGACGGCGTTCCCGGGGTCAGCTTCCCCGGCATCGCACCGCGCTCGACCTTCGTTTACGAATTCCCAATCAGGCAGGCAGGCACCTACTGGTATCACAGTCATTCGGGCTTGCAGGAGCAGTTAGGACATTACGGACCGATCGTGATCGACCCCGAAGGGCCCGAGCAGGTCGCCTACGATCGCGAGCAGGTGATCGTGCTCTCCGACCACAGCGCGATGATGCCGCACTCCATCATGCGCAAGCTGAAGCAGGAGCCCGATTATTTCGACTACCCGCGGCAGGCCCTCGACGGGTTGGGCGCCGGCCATGACCAGCCGCTCAAGGAGCGCCTGCGCTGGGGCGGCATGCGGATGTCGCCAACCGACATCTCTGATGTGACGGGCGTAGCCTATACCTATCTCGTCAACGGACATGGGCCGAAAGACAATTGGACCGCCCTCTTTTCGGCTGGCGAGCGCGTCCGGCTGCGATTGATTAATGCCTCGGCGATGACCAGCTTTAAGGTCCGCATTCCCGGCCTGCCGATGACAGTCGTGCAGGCGGACGGCCAGTACGTGCAGCCGATCGAGACCGACGAAATCCAGATTGCCGTCGCCGAGACCTACGACGTGATCGTCACTCCGGATGGAAGCCGGGCCTACACGCTGGTCGGCGAGGCGATCGACCGCTCCGGCATGGCGCGGGCAGGCATATGGGCTTGGACCGCCCTTCTGTCGCACCGACAACTGACTGATGACTACGGCTCCGACATCGAAAAGCACGACGCCCGAACTGGTCGGGCAGTTCGACATGCGGTTGCGCTGGCTGTCGGCCTGGACGATCCATCATGCCCATCATCTTCGGGGGAGCCGGGATGGGCTGAAGGTTGGCGCCATCCGGCGAGTTGCGCCTCAATGTCGACGATTCTGGCGGCGCGTTGCGCGACCACCTTGGGTCCGAAGGACACGGTATCGGAACGACGACTATCAGTAGTCTTATTTCGTCATCGACAACGTCGAGGATGTGCTGCGCCAAACGCTCGAACTGATTTGCGCCGCTTTACGCGCGGCTGTGGTCGACGAGACGGGGTTCGTGAAGAAGGGCAGCCAGTCGGTGGGCGAGGCGCGCGGCAATATTCCGGGACGGCCGGACGGGTAGAGAACAGCCAGATCCGTGTATTTCTGGCTTATTGCTCCAGTCACCGCCGAGGCCATTTAGCGGGTCCCAGCGCGAACGCAGGGCTTGCACGATACCAACCCTTGTCCGGTGGCGTGGGATCGGACGAGACGCCAACAGGAACGGCCTTCCCATGCCGTTGGTCGAGCACGCGACGCAGCTCGACGGCGAGCGCTTGGCGTCGCGTCAGCGCCACCGGCATGTCGGCGACGAACCGGCGGATGTCGCGCGCGAGGCGACGATCGGCGGCGTCGCCGCGTTCGAGTGCATTAGCATGGTCGAGATATGCCCGCCGGATCGAATCCTGGCGCGCCTGAATGTCGCGGCTCCAATCGCGCGGCTGCGCCGGTTTCGGTGCGCGCGCCTCGTGCTCAGCCGCCTGGCGCTCGCGCTGGCGCACGCGCGGGTCGACGCCGCGCCGCTCCATTCCGGCAATCGCTGCCTTGGGCATCTTGCGGACGACGCCGCGCGCCTGTCGCGGTGTCGCCTCGGCCTCGATACCGAGCCGGCGCAGCTCGCGCGCGAAGCGTTCGCGCCAAACTTGCAGATCATCGGGACCGGGGGCGAGCCGGCGCCCATCATATCCCACCGCACGCACCGTCACATGGACATGAGGGTGCTTGGTGTCGTCATGGCGCGCCATGATCCAGTCATGGCGGCCGCTCAGCGTTTCGCGCGCCCAGGACCGCGCCGCCATCTCCACCCGATCGGGCGGCGTGCCGGGCGGCATCGACAGGATGAGGGCAACGCTCTGCGCCGCGTTGAGGCTCGGCCGACCGCGCGCCTCGGCCGCGTTCGCGAGCAGCCAATCG
The DNA here is from genome assembly GCA_020446595.1 of Novosphingobium sp. Classification (GTDB taxonomy): domain Bacteria; phylum Pseudomonadota; class Alphaproteobacteria; order Sphingomonadales; family Sphingomonadaceae; genus Novosphingobium. The sequence continues at coordinate 6,396 of JAGREJ010000327.1, forward strand.
TCGTGCAGGTCGCGCAGCCGCGCGCGTTCGGTGATTTTCTCCCCATCCTGCGTCTCGGCCTGGAGCTTGCCGTTGCGCGTGATGTAGTCGAGGTGCGACTTCAAATGGCCCGAGCCGCCCCGCGAGCGGCCCGTGACCTTCACCATCGCTTCCGGCGTCCGCTTGACGATCCGGCTCAGCCTGGCCTTTGCCCCGGCCGACAACGCGCCCTCCTTGCCGCCGCCGGATTTCAGCTTCACGTCCCGGCCTTTCACCGTGCCGGGAAGTTGCCAGACGCTATCCTCGTGCGTCGCCACGGGAGCTACGTCGGGCTATCGGCCGAGGCTGCGTCGCGGGGCCTCCGGCTCGACGCGGCGAGCCGGTGCCGGAGCGGGCGCCGGTGGAGCTGGCGCGCGTTCGGGTGCGGTTGCGGCCTGCCGCTGTTGCGGAGAAAGGACGGTCGGTCCTTCAGCCCGCTCCTTCTTCACCAGCTCGGTCCCGACGAATGCCTTGATTTCGGCCTTGGCCTCGCTGTTGAGCTTGTTCATCTGCCGGTCGATCTTCTCTGAGAGCGCCGAGAACATCAGCCGTCCATCTTCCGACAGCTCGCGCCGCGCCTCCCGAATGGCCCGCCGGCTATCGTTGACGGTTGGCGTAGGGGGCTCGCCGGGTTGCGCCTCGTGGGCGTGCCGTTCATGCGTCGCGGCCGTGGCCGGATGGCCGGCGACCCTTTCCTCGCGTGCCTGTTCGCGTTCGCCGGCGCGGACCTCGTTGGCCTGTCCGCGTTCGGCGCGCCGGCGATCGGCCTCCTGTCGGTCCGCATCGGACGGCGTGAACCCGCGACCTTCGAGTCCGCGCGCGCTGGCCTCGATCCAGGCTTCGCGCTTGAACTCGGCCGAACCGCGTATCTCGACCGAGTGCCAGCCCCGCGCCTCGGCAATCTCGATCATGGCGCGGATCGTGTTCAAATCCTCGCGCTTCGAGCTGATCGACGTGTCCGTTGCGCGCATCGCCAGATTGCGACGCTGGTAATCCTCGAAATACTGCCGTTCGCCGCGCCGATCCTCGACATAGTAGCGTTTCGCGATCGTTTCCGGCTCCGAGAGATAGGCAGGGGCCTTGTCGTTCCCCGCCCGCGCTGCGGATGGAGGCGCGCCGGGCGGCGGCACGCTCGCCAGCGCTGTCGCAACGAGTTCGGGCACCCGTTCTATGGTGTTGGTGGGGCGTAGCGCTTCGCGCGCCTGGTCCATTATCGCCATAACATCTTGCTCCTTTCGTGCGCTCACATGGCCCGGCGGTGGCCGTGCGTGAGGGATTCAACCGTGGGGATCGCATCGACGATCGCGACGACGGCCGCCTTGCCGTTGGCGAGGCCCAGACCGCTCAGATCGACGTCGGTGCCCATGATCGCCGCAATCAGACCATCCGATTGATGCGGTTTCATCGGAGAGAACGGCAGCTCTGCCGTCTCACCGGCGAGGGGCAGCGGAGGCTCCGGCGCTACCGGCAGACGGCCGCCGGCGGCGGCTTCCTCGGATTCTGCCGCGTCCACCGGATCGGGAGTGCGGCGCTCGGTCGGGATGCGGGCCTTCCGCGCCTTCGGTTTCGGGCTTGCACGGTGCAAGGAGGAGGGCGAGACTCCGCTACGCGGATCGCCGCGTTCGGACGCTGGCGGCGAAGACTGCGGAGGACCGGCCGCGATCGGAGCGAATCCCTTGCCCTGATCCATGCGGACGCTGATTTCGATGGGGTCCACGTCCGGAGGGCGACGCAGCAGGCGCGTGAACATCCGGTCCCTGAAATAGCGGATGCGCCGACAGCGGATCGGATACATGCCGGGGCGGATCAAGATCGCCTGCAACGGTTTCAGCCGCGCGATTTCCTGCGGCAGCAGGAGCGCGCGGCGCTGATCGCTGTGCGTCATCGAGAGCTTGTCGCGGCGGAACGCCTGCCAGAAGCGCGGCCCGGAGCGAGAGGTGGCCTCAACCGTGCCGTATCCGAGGCGGGCGCTCAATTCCTCCGTCAGCTTGAGGTCTTTCGTGCCGAACACGACTTCGAGGCCGCAATTTTCCAGAATGGCGTCGGCCTTGTCCGGCCCGTAGAGATCGCGGTCGCGAAGCTGGGCCTTGCTCTGCATGATGAGCATGATCCGCATGTTGTAGCCGGCGACGTAGGCGAAGGAGTTGGCGAGCACGGGCATAGGGCCGAGCAGAGGAAATTCGTCCAGCAGCAAAAGCACCTGATGCTTTGCGCTGGAATCATGCTGCGGAATGACCCGCACCGTCAGGTCAACGAGCTGCTGGAAGAACAATGCGAGCACCGGGCGCAGGCGCTCGATGTTGTCCGGCGTTACGCCGATATAGATCGCATGAAGCGACTGCCGAAGATTTCGCAGGTCGAAGTCGCTGGCGGCGGTCGCGGCATCGATGCGGGGATTGAACCACAGCGAGAGGCGCGCGGTTACGGTCTTGCGGATGCTGTTGACCAGATCGTCCGAGCCTTTGAGATAATCCTCAAGGGCCTTTACCGTCGCCTCCGTATAGGGCTTGCCAGCCTGCCGGCGCGCCTCGATCCGTTCGATCATCGCCGCCGCGCCATCGACGCTCGACAGCAGGCGCAAGGTCTCTCCGATCGTCAACGGCAGCTCAGGCGTTTCCGCGAGGAAGCAGGCGGCACCGATGAACGCCGATCGACCGGCATCGACCCAAAACTTTTCCTGCCCGTGCGCTTCGGGGAAGATCATCTGCGCGATGCGCTGAACGTCATCGAAGGCATCGATTGTCCCACGCCGGACATAGGAGAAGGGGTTGTAACGTGCCGTGCGGCCGTCAGGGGCGAGCGGATCGAACAGAAAGACTTTCTGCCCGGCTGCGGCGCGGATGCCGGCGGTCGCAGCCCAATTTTCCTTCTTCACATCGAGGCAGACCAGCGAGGATTCGTAGAGCAGGCAATTTGGGATCACGAGGCTGACGCCCTTGCCGGAACGGGTCGGCGCATAGCACGCGACATGCTCCGGGCCGCCGAAGCGCAGATGCCGGCCCGCCGCGTCCTGGCCGACGAAAAGACCGGCGAACTTCGCGTAGAAGCCGGCGCGCACCAGCTCGCCTCGCTCGGCCCAGCGCGTTTCGCCGTGGAGTTCGCGCCGATCGGCGCCGGGCCAGCCCTTGCGGGCGACGCGCGCCGCGAAGAGTAAGAGTGGCACGCCGGTCGTGACGCCGGCGACGATCTTGAGCCATCCCCCAACGATCGGATGGCCGAAGCCGTAATAGCCCTGATAGGTCCAGAACTGGAAAAGCGGCACGGTGTCGGCCGTCATCAGCCGCGTGCCCGCGAGGAAGATCGTCGAGGCGAGCACGGACCAAAGCAGCGCGCCGAGCCCGAGCAGGACGATCGCGGCGAGCGCCTTGGCGGCGGGCGGCCAATCGTCGCGATCAAACATTGGCGGCCGTCCTGCCAGGCCCGCCCCGGCCGATTGCCGCGAGCACCGGCGCGCCCTTGCCGAACGGCTCGAAATGCACCTGTTCGATCGAGAAGCCGTCCCGGTCGCGCCGGCAGTGCGCGACGACATCGACGAGCTGGCGGAGCAGCGCGTCAACATCGGCATCAGCCAGATGCTTGCCGGCATCGTGTTGCTTGACCATCAGCCGCAGCGCATCGAACGCGCCAGTTGCGCTGCCGGCGTGGCATGTCGTGATCGAGCCGGGATGGCCGGCGGCGATGCTGCGGATGAAGGTGAAGGCCGCGCCGTCACGCAGTTCCTGCATCAGCACGCGATCGGGCCGCATCCGCAGCGCGGCCTCGATCAAGTCTTCCGAGCGGACGCGGGCCACGCCCTGATCGCCCTTCGAGTAGAACAGCGAGACGAGGTTGCGCTGTGGCAGGCCGATGAACTCGGCCGTGTCCTCGATCGTCACCAGACGTTCGTCGAGCGGGATCGCCTGTATCAGCGCCTTGGCGAACGTCGTCTTGCCCGAGCCCGTATCGCCGGTGGCGATGATCGTTTTCTTGGCGCGCACCGCCAGCGGGAAGAACTCTTCCCAGCGCTTTTCCGCGTGCAGCTCGGCAAGCTCGCGATCAAGCGGGTGCGCGCTGCGGCCCGCGGCTTCCGTTCTCGAGAACAGTCCCCCGGCCGCCAGACCGGCGATCGTCGGCGCGAAGCTCGATGGCAGGCGGATCGTCAGGCTGAGCGTGCCGGCCGCGACCGCCGGCGGGCGGCAGATTTGCACGCGCTGACCGTCCGGCAGCACCGAGGCGCACAGGGGACGCTCCGGGCCGACATCCTGTTGCGACATCGCCGCACAGAGTGTCGCGATGGCATCGAGGCGCTGGAATGTCAGCTCGGGAAGATTGAGCCAGGTCCAGCCCTCGCGCGTCTCGACGCCCGCCTCTCCCGGCCGGTTGATGACGATTTCCGTCACCGCCGGATCGGCGAGCGGCCGTTCGATCGGCGCCAGCATCAGGCGCAGCGTGTTTTCGCCGGCGCGGGTCATTTTCTCGGCCCCTCCGCTCCCACCGGGGCGCGGGCATAGGTCGGCCGAAGGCTCTGTTGCAAAGATTGGCGG
>JAGREJ010000042.1:0-7341 GCA_020446595.1 Novosphingobium sp.
CACCGAATTGCTGCTGTTCGGCGCGATCCTCAATCCGGACGGAACCCGCGCGGCGCGCGACTATGACATCGTGGTGATGCTGAAAGGGCCGACGCAGTCGATCGTGGTGCGCGAAAAGGCAAAGGTTGCAGGCGTCTGGATCAATGCCGACAGCACCGAGTTCCGCTCCGCCCCGTCCTATTACGCAATCGCGTCCTCGCGGCCGATTTCCGAGATCGTCGATGACAAGACCGCGGCGATCTACGAGCTTGGTTTGTCGTGGTTGCAACTGTCGCCGATCGGGGCGATCGATCCGGAGGAGCAGGTGCGGTTTTCCAAGGGTCTGGTCGATCTCAACGAGCGCGGCGGTCTCTATCGAGAGGAAATGCGCGGCGTCTCCGTGAAGGAGCAGGTGCTCTATCAGGCGCGCATCTTCCTGCCTTCGAGCGTGCCCATCGGCACCTACACCGCGGAAACGCTCGCCATTTCGAACGGGCGCGTGGTCGCTTCGGCGAGCAGCGAGGTCACGGTGCGCAAGCTCGGCTTCGAGCGCGCGATTGCCAACTTCGCCGAGGATCAATCGGTGCTTTACGGGCTCCTCGCGGTCCTGGTTTCGGTCATGATGGGATGGATTGCCGGCAGGCTGTTTGCTCTCGTCTGATCCCGGCCAGCCTTCAGTTTTAGCGCAATCTTAACCCTGTCTGCCTAGCTTGTCGGCCTATCCGAGCCACCAAACGAGCCGAGAATATGACTGACATGCGCGCAACCGGGTTCGACAAGGTACACGAGGCCGCAACTGAGGATGCCCCTGCAATCGATCAGGCGGCGTTCGAGAACTCCCGCGAGCCGATCGGCATGGTCATTGAGATCGGCGGGTCGGGCGCGCAGATCGCGCTCGATCTGCAACGGCTTAACGAATGCGCCACCGATACCGATCCTTCCGTCGCCCTGGCCGGGTGCGTCGGCAGCCAGGTCAAGATTCGCGTCGGCAGCAACTGGCTGCTGGCCAGCGTGCGCCAACAGAAGCAGGATAATGCAACGCCCGGCGGTGTGCTTGCGGTGGTCGACTTCCTCGGCGAGGGCCAGCAGGAGCGCCTGACCGGCCGCATCCACAATTTCCGGCGTGGTGTGACCGGCTATCCGATCCCCGGCGCCTACATCTATCCGGCGACGAGCGGCGACCTTCGGCAGATATATGCTTCGGACGGACGCACCAGCATCGAGATCGGCAACGTCTATCCCACCAACGATATCCGCGCCGGGCTCTACGTCGATGCCCTGCTTGGCAAGCACTTCGCCCTGCTCGGTTCGACCGGCACCGGCAAGTCGACCAGCGCCTCGCTGATCCTTCATCGCATCTGCGAACATGCGCCCGAAGGGCATATCGTGATGGTCGATCCGCACGGCGAATATGGTCCGGCCTTCCGCAATTCGGGCAATGTTCTCGACGTCACCAACCTGCAAATGCCCTACTGGCTGATGAACCTCGAGGAACACTGCGAGGTATTCATCACGAACAAGGGGGCCGACCGGGCCGAGGACGAGGAAATCCTCGGCAAGTGCCTGCTTGAGGCGCGCGCGAAGAACCGGCTGGCCGAACAGCTGGGCAAGGTTACCGCGGATGCGCCAGTGCCCTATCTGCTGTCCGATCTCACCACGATCCTGCAGAACGAGATGGGCAAGCTCGACAATGGCCGCGCGGCGGCTCCCTACATGCGGCTCAAGTCCAAGATCGACGAGATCAAGTCCGATCCGCGCTACCAGTTCATGTTCTCGGGCATGCTGGTCGCCGACACCATGCCGGAATTTATCTCGCGGGTTTTCCGCCTGCCTTCGCGCGGCAAGCCGATCTCGATCATCGACGTTTCCGGCGTTCCCTCCGACATTACCAGCACCGTGGTAGCGGTGCTCTCGCGCTTGATCTTCGATTTCGCGATCTGGGGCCGCGACGAGAAGACCCGGCCGATCCTGCTGGTCTGCGAGGAAGCGCACCGTTACGTCCCCAACGAGAAGAACGCCGACAATTCGTCGGTCGGAAAGATCCTCTCGCGCATCGCCAAGGAAGGCCGCAAATACGGCATTTCGCTTGGCCTTATTACCCAACGCCCGTCAGACCTTGCCGAAGGCGTGCTCTCCCAGTGCGGCACGATCATCGCCATGCGTCTCAACAACGAACGCGACCAGTCGTTCGTGAAGGCGGCCATGCCCGAAGGCAGCCGCGGCTTCCTCGAAGCCATCCCCGCGCTGCGCAACCGCGAGTGCATCGTCTGCGGCGAGGGTGTCTCGATCCCGATCCGCGCGACCTTCGACGACCTTGAGGAATTCAAGCGTCCGGCTTCCGAAGACCCCTCGTTCAGCCACCTGTGGTCGAATTCGGGCGGCGAGGAGGAAATGGTCGTGCGCACCGTCCAGCGTTGGCGCGCGGGCGGGCGCTAGTTCGCTCCCTCCCCGGCAGGTGCATGCAGGCTGAAAGAGGCGGTCCGTGGCAGCCCGAACCGCGGCCGCCAGCTTCCGCGCGAATAGGCCAGCCAGGTCAGCACCAGCGCCACCAGCGCGCCGAAATCGAACGACAGCCACAGCGCCTCCACGCCGATCGCCGGATAGAGCAGGAAATAGAAGGCGAGCCGCGCCGCGTAGAGCGACAGCGCGCTGATCACCATCGAGATCATCACCACGCCATAACTGCGCAGCACCCCGACCATTATCATCATCAGCCCGTTCAGGATGTAGGACCAGCTCGTGACGAGCTGGATATGTTCGGCCAGCGGGATCGCCTTGCTTCCCTTGCCGAGGAACAGCGCGAGGATCGGGTCGGCCAGTGCGATCAACACCACGAACAGGCCCACGGTGAGCGCCGTGGAAACGCCGAGGCCCGCCGATACCGTCTGGGCGACGCGGTCGTGCCTGCCCGCGCCGATATTCTGCGCCGCCATCGCCGAGACCGTGATCGATACGGCCATGGCCGGCATCTGGATATAGTTCCACACCTGGATCATCGCGCCGTAGGCCGCTGCCGTGAGCGCGCCTTCGCGGTTGACGAGGCCGAGCATCACCAGCGTTGCCGATGAGGAAATGACCATCATTCCACCCATCGGCACGCCCTTGGTGACCATGTAGGACAGATCTTCTCCATTCGGCCAAAGGAACGCGAAATCGTTCCCGCGCATGCGCATCGGCAGATCGCGCCAGTAAATCCAGGCGATCATCGCCAGCGCGCCGAGGAAATTCGCCAGGGTCATGGTCAGCGCCGAACCGGTGATGCCCAATTCGGGGAACGGCCCCAGGCCGAGGATCAGCAAGGGGTTGAGGACGATGCTCAGCACCGAGGTCAGGATCATCGCGTAAAACGGCGTCTTCGCATCGCCCGCCGAGCGCAGACCCACACCGATCAGCATCGAGAATGTCGAGAACGGCATGGAGATGAAGGTGATCCGCAGATAGTCGCGGGCGAAGTGGCGGATTTGCGGCGGGGTCGAGAGCAGCCGCAGCACTTCATCGGTGAAGATCCAGCCGATCACCGCCACGATCAGCGACAGCCCGACGCAGAAACCGATGCCGGCGCCGAAGCTGCGCCGCGCGCTGACATAGTCGCCCGCGCCGTAGAACTGGCCCATCTTGACGTTGGTCGCGAGGCTGAAGCCCCAGACCGCCGTGAAGGCAAGGAACATGACCATGTTGGCGCTCGCGGTCGCGGCCAGGGCTTCCTCGCCCAGCAGTTGCCCGATCCAGATCGCATTGGCGGTCATGCCGAAGCTTTGCAGCAGGTTCGTGCCCAGCGTCGGCAGCGAGAACAGCACGAGCGTTTTCAGGATCGGCCCGACGATGAAATCGTGGCTGACCGGCGCTTCTTCTAACTGGATTTCCTCAAGAGGGTTAGCTTCGCTCACGTCCCTCTCGTGTCCCCATGCACGTGGATATGCAAGCGGTCGGTGAAGTTAAAATCGTGCAGATTGCACAGATCGGCGAGCCAGGCCGCGCGCTCGCGCAGGGTGGCGCTGTCGCGGCCTTCGGGCATCAGGTAAATGCGGCTGGCGGGGATCGCGTGCATGCGCTGGAGCGCGAGCACTTCGCCAAGGTCCTCCGGCCCGGCGATGACGAACTTGAACCAGGCGCGCGGGTCGGCGGCAAAGGCGGCCAGCCGCTCGGGGATCAGTGCCAGCTCGGCCGCATTGCCGCTGTGCGACAGCTTGGGCGAGACATTGTATTGGTCGACCAGCGGATCGAGCAGGCGGTGCGGTTCGACCGTCCCGTTGGTCTCGATCTCGACATGCATGTCGCCCAACTCGCCGAGCATGGTCGCAAGCGCCGCGCCTTGTAGCAGCGGTTCGCCACCGGTCACGACAATACGGTTGCGGCCATAGGCGGCGATCCGCGCCGCGACGTCGTGCTCGTCGAGCGTGAGCTGGTTGGCCTTGCGCTCGAAGGTCGCATCGTCGCGGTGGGGCCGGTTATCGCCCTCGAAACGCCAGGTGTAGGCGGTGTCGCACCACTGGCAGGCGAGGTTGCAGCGCGACAGGCGCACGAAGACGCTGGGCTTGCCTGCCGAAGCGCCTTCGCCCTGCAGGGCGGCGAAGATCTCGGGCTTGCCGGGTTCGATGGTGGCGAGGGTCAGCGGCATGGGGACTCACCGGGTGAAGGTGACACAAGTGACAGGTGTCCGGCACGGTGTCCGGGCATGTAAGCCCCTGAAAATCGCAAGCTTTCCAGCCAAGAGTGACACTCATGGGCTAAAAGGGAGATTTGCATCGGGCGAGCCGTGTGAAACATGGCGTTCCCATTGCCAGAGGGGAGCGGTGTAGGGAAGGTGGGAAGGGATGACGAAAGTCCGTAGCGCCACACAAGATCGTCATCCCGGACTTGATCCGGGATCCAGCTTTTCTTTTTCATAGTGAGCGGGACCCCGGCTCGGGGGCCGGGGTGACGGAAAACCGGCTCTCAGCCCAACCTTGCCAGCGCCGCCGCCAGCCGCTCTGCCTCGGCGCTGTGGTGGGCGTGGTCGGCACGGGCCTTCTCGACCGCTTCGGGCTTGGCCTTCTCGACGAAATTGGCGTTGTTCAAGCGGCCTTCGAGCGACCTGGCTTCCTTCTGCGAAGCTTCGAGCGCCTTGGCCAAGCGGGCCTTTTCGGCCTCGATGTCGATGACGCCTTCGAGGGGCACGACCAAGGTAGCATCGCCAGCACCGATTTGCATCGCCGCGCCCGTGGGGGCCGGTTCGAACCGGACCGCCGAAATGCGGGCAATGCGATCGAGCGAGGCGGCGTTGGCCTCGATAATCGTGCGGGTTGGCGCGCTCGGTTCGGGCAGGAAGGCTTCCAGCTTCGCGCCGGGAGCAATGCCAAGCTCGTTCTTGGCGGCGCGGACCTTGCCGGTCAGGTCGATCAGCCAATCCACTTCGGCCTTTGCCGCGGCATCAATACCCGCCCCCGGCTCCGGCCACTTCGCCGTAATCAGCGGGTAGTTCGCACGGCTTCCCAGCTTCGACCACAGTTCCTCGGTCACGAAGGGCATGAAGGGGTGGAGCATGACGAGGATCTGGTCGAGTACCCATCCGGCAATCGCGCGCGTCTCGACAACATCCGTTTGCCCTGAGCTTGTCGAAGGGCCGTCCTTTTCTTCGGAAGTGAAGGACAGGGCTTCGACAGGCTCAGCCCGAACGGAGGTAGGCGACAGAACCGGCTTGATGAGTTCCAGATACCAGTCGCAGAAGGTATCCCACACGAAGTGGTAAATCGTGTTGGCCGCTGCGTCGAAGCGCAGGTCGGCCATCGCCTGATCGAGCGCGGCGAGCGTTTCGACCACTTCGCCGACGATCCACTTGTTGACCGCGAGTGTCGCCACGGGCGCTTCGATTGTCTCGCTCGCGCCGATGCCGTTCGACTGGCAGAAGCGCGCCGCGTTCCACAGCTTGGTGGCGAAGTTGCGGTATCCCTCGACTCTCTTCTCGTCCATCTTCACGTCGCGGCCCTGGCTCTCCATCGCCGCCATGAAGAAGCGCAATGCATCGGCGCCGTACTGGTCGATGAGGCCGAGTGGATCGACGACATTGCCCTTGCTCTTGGACATCTTCTGCCCGTCCGCCGCGCGCACGAGCCCGTGGAGATAGAGCCGCTTCCACGGCACCTCGTCCATCATCTTCATGCCCTGCATCGCCATGCGCGCATCCCAGAAGAACAGGATGTCGAAGCCCGATATCAGCAGGTCGTTGGGGTAATGCTTCTGGAGGAGCGGCGCGTCCGCGTCCGGCCAGCCCAGCGTTGCGAACGGCCACAGGGCGGAGGAGAACCACGTGTCGAGGACGTCGGGGTCCTGGGTCAGTTGGGCTCCTGCACCTGCAAGTTCGCGCGCTGCGGTTTCGCATTCGGCGACGAAGACATTGCCATGGGCATCATACCACGCCGGTATCCGGTGGCCCCACCACAACTGGCGCGAGACGCACCACGGCTGGATGTTTTCCATCCAGTTGAAGAACGTCTTTTCCCATGTTTTCGGCACGATCTCGATCGCGCCTGACTTCACCGCTTCGATCGGCGCTTTCGCCAGCTCCTCGGCGTTCACATACCACTGGTCGGTCAGCCACGGCTCGATCACCACGCCGCCGCGGTCGCCGAACGGCGTTGCCACCACGCGGTCCTCGACTTCGCCGAGCAGGCCGAGCACGTCGAGCTTTTCGACCACCGCCTTGCGCGCGGCGAACCGCTCCATCCCGACGAATTCCCCCGGAATCATGCCGTCCGCCGTCTGCACCACCATCGCCTCGGCATCGAACATGTTGAGCATGTCCGCAGGCGCAATACCCGCGCGCTTGCCCACCTCGAAGTCGTTGAAATCGTGGCCCGGCGTGATCTTGACCGCGCCCGAACCAAGCTCGGGGTCGGCGTGTTCGTCACCGACAATCGGCACCAGCCGCCCCGTGATCGGCAGCGAGACATGCTTGCCGATGACGCTCTTGTAGCGTTCGTCATCCGGGTGGACCGCCACCGCCATGTCGGCGAGCATCGTCTCGGGCCGGGTGGTGGCGACGACAATATGGTCCGCGCCGCTGTCGAGCTTCACCCCGTCCGCGAGCGGATAGCGAAAGTGCCAGAAATGGCCCTGCACATCGCGCGTCTCGACTTCGAGGTCCGAAATCGCGGTCTTGAGCTTGGGGTCCCAGTTCACCAGCCGCTTGTCGCGGTAGATCAGGCGCTCGTTGTAAAGATCGACAAACACCTTCACCACGGCCTTGGTGAAATGCGGGTCCATGGTGAACTGCTCGCGGCTCCAGTCCATCGAACAGCCGAGCCGTCGCAACTGGCGGGTGATCTGGCCGCCGCTCTCGGCCTTCCACTCCCACACCTTGTCGACGAACTGCTCGCGCGTGTA
>JAGREJ010000042.1:7547-9167 GCA_020446595.1 Novosphingobium sp.
TCGGGCCGCTCGGGCCGGAACAGGCCGTTGTCTTCCCAGTGGGCATACCATTTCGCCTCGATCGCGGCGGGATCGAAGGTCTTGTCGAGGGCACTTGCGGGCGCGTCTTCGCTCATGCGCGGGCCTTTGCCAGCGGCGGCGCAGGTGTGCAAGTATGGGCGCAAGGCTGACAGCGTGCCCTCAAGTTCACACAATTGCCGTGCAGCTTGCCGCCATCGGCATAATGCCCCATGAATGCAGCGCAATGCGCGAAGGGGCTCATTTCGAATTACGCGCCGCCGATGGCGAAGCCGGGGGCGATACTCTTGCCTTGTCCGGATCGCTTCGGGTCCATGCGATTGGCGATCTCGATCATCGGCTGGAACAGGCCGCGCCCACATTCGGCAGTCTGGACATTTCGGCGGTCGACGACATCGACACGTCGGGCGCATGGCTGGTCATGCGGCTTGCCGAACACCAGCACGCCAGCATCGTCGGAGCCAGCGACAAGGCAGCGCGGCTGATGCAGGCGCTTGCCGACATTCGCGAAAGCGAGAGCGAGCCGCCGCAAAAGGGTGGCCTGCTGCACCGCACGCTCATCGAGCTCGGCGGCATCGTGACGGGATGGGGCAAGGGAGCCGTCACCACGCTGTCGTTCCTTGGCGCGCTTATCGTCACTTTCGGAGAGCTGATCCGCCATCCGGGGCGGTTTCGCGGCAAGGCGCTGGTCCACCAGATGCAGCTCGTGGGGATCAACGCGCTGTTCATTATCGGGCTGATGAGCTTTCTGGTCGGCATCGTCATCGCCCAGCAGGGCGCGGTGCAGCTTCGCCAGTTCGGCGCGGAAATCTACACCGTCAACCTGACTGGACGGCTGGCCTTTCGCGAGCTTGGCGTGCTGATGACTGCGATCATGGTCGCGGGCCGCTCGGGCTCGGCCTTCGCCGCGCAGATCGGCACGATGAAACTGACCGAGGAAGTCGATGCCATGCGCACGATCGGCGTCTCGCCGATGGAGGCGCTGGTGGTGCCGCGCGTGCTCGCGGCGATGTTCATGATGGTGGTGCTGGGCTTCTACGCCTCGATCATGGCGATTATCGGCGGCGCGTTCATTTCGGCCTTCACGCTTGGCATTCCCTTCTTCAACTTCCTCACCCGCATTCAGGACGTGGTGCCGCTGCATGATCTGTGGGTCGGACTGACCAAGGCCCCGGTGTTCGGCCTGATCGTCGCCGTGGCGGGCTGTCATCAGGGCATGGAAGTGCGCTCGAATGCCGAGGAAGTGGGGCAGCGCACCACCCAGGCCGTGGTCACGGCGATCTTCGCGGTGATCGTGCTCGACGCCTTCTTCGCCATCTTCTTCACCGAGATCGGCTGGGCATGAACGATACGCCTGCCAGCGAGTTCGTCGAAAGACGCGCAAGCCCACGCGGCGAGGACGGGGAATGCCCGATCGTCGTCAGGGGCCTTGTCAACGCCTTTGGTGAACAGGTGATCCACGACAACCTCGATCTCAGCGTCCGGCGCGGCGAAATCCTTGGCGTGGTCGGCGGGTCGGGCACCGGCAAGTCGGTGCTGATGCGCTCGATCATCGGGCTTCAGCGGCCGCGCGAGGGCGAAGTGCTGGTCTTCGGGCGGAAC
>JAGREJ010000328.1 GCA_020446595.1 Novosphingobium sp.
TGGGTGACGATGGTGTCGAGATCGGCATAGCGCGGTTGCCAGGGGATAGTCGCCTTGATCCGCGAATTGTCGGAGATCAGAGCGTCGGGATCGCCTGCCCGGCGTGGTTCCATCCGCCGCACCAGCTTGCGGTTCGTCACCCTGTCGACCGCGTCGAGCACTTCGAGGACCGAAAATCCGCGCCCGTAGCCGCAATTCATGGTGAGGGAGCGTGTCGGGTCCGCCACCAGTGCTTCGAGCGCCAGAACGTGCGCGGCGGCAAGGTCGGTGACGTGGATGTAGTCGCGCACGCCGGTGCCATCGGGCGTGTCGTAGTCAGTGCCGAACACGCTGACGCCGTCGCGCTTGCCGAGCGCCGCCTCGACCGCGACCTTGATGAGATGGGTCGCGCCCGCGGTCGACTGGCCGGAGCGTCCCTCCGGGTCGGCGCCCGCGACGTTGAAATATCGCAAGGCGCAGTAGTTGAGCGGGTGAGCGGCTGCGATGTCCGCGAGCATCAGCTCCGTCATCAGCTTGGACGTGCCGTAAGGATTGATCGGGCTGCGCGGCGTATCCTCGCGCACCGGCGATTCTTCCGGGATTCCGTAGGTCGCGGCAGTCGAACTGAAGATAACGTGAGGAACACCCGCCTCTACCGCCGAGGCGAGCAGCGCGCGGGTCTTCACTGTATTGTTCAGGTAGTATTTCAGCGGGTTTTCGACCGATTCAGGGACCACAACCGACCCGGCGAAATGCATGATCGCCCGCGTTCCCTGTTCGCTGAAAATACGCGCCAGCAGTGCTTCGTCGGCAATGTCGCCTTCGTAGAAGGGCACGCCTTCGGGGACCGCGAAACGAAAGCCGGTCACAAGGTTGTCGATCACCGCGACAGGCCAGCCCGCATCCTGCAGGGCGAGCACCGCGTGGCTGCCGATATAGCCGGCGCCGCCGGTGACGAGGACTGGAACTTTTTGTGTCATTGCCAGGCTGTTAGCGCGTACGGCGCGAGCCGTCACCCTTCCGCGAAGTGATCCAGGATGCGCGGATCGAGGGGCTCGTCAAAAGCGGCACTTGCATGGGTCGCGTCCTGCTGCATGGCGACCGCCGCGAGCGGCCCGATCGCACCGATCCACAGGGCCATGTCGCCGTCGGGCAGCGAAGCGCCGTCATCGCAAGCGAGCGCGCACCCGCCACGGTCAAGCCCGGTTATGGTCACCGGCGTGCGTTTCCCGCGCGTTTCGCATTCGCCGAAGATTGTCATCTCTACCTGCTCCGTTGCTGCGGATCGTCGGATGCCGCGCACGAATTGCATCCTCATGACACCGACAACTGTATGTCTGGTTAACGCGGCGGCAACGAATATGCGACTTCGCGTTGTATTGTTGCCAACGTGGGGCCAGAAGGCCATCGATGTCGGGCAAAGAGTTGTGGAAGGCGCACCCGCTTCGGTGATTCCGTTCTATCTGACATTCGTGGCAGTGATGCTTTCCGGTCTGGGCTCGCGCGACCAGGTTACGCTGGCGAGCTATTCGGGCACACATGGCAAGTCCGTGGCGGCGCTGATCATGTCGGTGATCGTCTCGATCGGCACGGCGGCTTTCGCGGGATGGGCGGCGACAATGGTTATCCCGATGTTGGGGCCTGCCGCGCGTGTCTTCTTGTGTGCGATGGCGGTCGCCTTCGCGGGAGCCGAATCGCTGGTGATTGCGCCCCGCGCATCGAAACGCGAACCGAAACGATCACTTGGCCAGCTGTTTGTCGCCATGCTCTTCCACCAGTTGACCGACGCAGCCCGGTTCATCGTCTTCGGCATTGCAGTCGCCGCGCAGGCGCCCGTCACTGCCGCAGCTGGTGGGGCGCTCGGCGGAGCCGCGCTGGTCGGGCTGGCCTGGGCATTCCCTTCGCTGGTGCTGCATGGGGGAGCGCGACTGACGCGCCGACTGCTCGGCATCGGCTTCGTGCTGATCGGTGCCTACCTTGCGATGCTTGCGCTCGGTTGGGTGTAATGCTGGGTTTCTTGCCCGCTCCCGTGCATCGCGCGCTTTACCGGGTCGCCTTCAGCGCGAGGCACCATTTTCGAAGAATCCTGAAGCGGCCGATATTCGGGGTTGGTATCGTACTGCGCGACGAGGAAGGCCGACTGATGCTGGTGCGCCATAGCTATGGCCCGGAACACTGGGCGCTGCCGGGTGGCGGTCATTCCCGACGCGAAGATCCGGCGACGGCTGTGCGCAGGGAAATCCGGGAGGAACTGGCGCTGGAGATCGCTGAACTGGAATTGGTCGAGGTTTTCGAGGAGCGACTTTCGGGCGCGCCACACCGGTCCAGCCTGTTTGCCGGAATTGCCCTGGGGGAGCCAAGGCCGGACCGGCGTGAGGTGGTCGCAGTGCGCTATTTCGCGCGCGACGAACTGCCGGAGCCGCTCGCTGCCGCAACGCGCAAGCGGCTTGACCTGTGGTTTCGGCACCATGCTCGCAGGACGCCTGGCGCCTAGAGCAACGAGAGCTGAGCCTCGTCCGTCTCACCGGCCTTTTCTTCGTCGCCTTCAAGCGCCGATAGGGTCAGGCCCATCAGCCGGATCGGTTGAGGCAGGGGCATCAGGTCTTCGAGCAATGCCCGGCCCAGCGCCGTGAATTCCTCTCTGTCGGTAATCCAGTGCCGCACCGAGCGCGCGCGGGTCAGCGTGGTGAAATCGGCGTAGCGCAGCTTGAGCGTTACCGTGCGTCCGCGTGTGTCGCTCGCCTCGATCCTTTCCCAGACGATCCCGGCTATTGTGTCGCACGTCTCGCGCAGTTCGGCCGGATCGGAGATGTTTTCGTGAAAGGTGCGTTCCGCGCCGAGCGATTTTCGGATGCGGTCCGCCCGGACGCGGCGATGGTCGATGCCGCGTGCGGCGCCGAACAGGTAATCGCCCATGGAGCCGAAATTGGCGCGCAGGAATTCGATGTCCTTGCCGGCAAGGTCCGCACCGGTTTCGATCCCGAGCCGCGCCATCTTTTCCGCGCCGCGCGGTCCGACGCCGTGAAAGCGCCGCACCGGCAGGTCGGCGACGAAGTTCGCGCCTTCGCCGGGGCGGATCACGCAAAGGCCATCGGGCTTGTTCTGGTCGCTCGCCAGCTTGGCGAGGAACTTGTTGT
>JAGREJ010000043.1 GCA_020446595.1 Novosphingobium sp.
GTCGCGGACCGAACCATTCCCGGCCTCCCTCCGGCACGCCTCTCCTCCCGGCACCCAACCGGATAGTGCCATGGGAAGTCGGAAGGGGGAGTGGGCCGACACCGCGAGCTCATGACGGTTGTCATGAGCGCATCAATCAAAGAATCAACTGCCGTTCGGCCCCGGACCGGCTGGCGCCGCGCCGCCCGGTCCGCCGCCGACCGCGCCGACATTGCCGAACAGGTCTTCAATGAAGCTGCGATCGCGACCAAGCGTGGGCGTCTTGTCGCCTTCGGGATCGATCCGCGCGACCTGTTCCTTGCCGAACCTGTCAACCGCCGAAACGTTGCCCCTGCTATCGAATGCGACGCGCAGCACCGTCTGGTCGCTGGTGCGTGGCCGACCGAACGCGAGCGTCTTGGTGTCCTGCGAGACGTAGTACCAGTCCTTGTTGCCGAACTGGCTGATGAATGTGGGACGACCGAGCGAACGTTCGACCGACTGGCGGTTGTCGATGCCAGGCTGGACGGAATCGACGAGTGCCTGATCGACCAGATAACCCCGGTGGTTGCGGATCGACGTGCATCCGCCTGCCAGCAGGGCCGCGCCCAGCACCATTGTCGTCACCGCGACAAACCGACCTTCGATGCGCATAATCATGTTACTCCCGCGCCGACAGGGGCATCTCCCGTTGCCAGCGGCATGGCCTTGGATATATCGGCCTTGGCTCTTAGGCTGGCTCGCCGTGCATCGCAATGGCGGCGTGCATTGCCGGACCGGCTTTAATTGCCGCTGAACGAAGGTTTGCTCTCGCCAATGTCCATTCTTTCCCGCCTCCTGGGCAAGCGCCCCGACGAACGCGAGGCCCTGCGTCCGGTCTGGCAAAATGTCGTGACAGTGGCGCGCGCGCGAGGCTGGTATGCCTCATGCGGCGTTGCAGATACGAAGGAGGGCCGCTTCGACATGGTGAGTCTGGTGCTCGCCGCGGTGCTGCTGCGCATGGAGCACGAGCCGGATCTGGCCGAAGCGCAAGCGCGGCTTACCGAACTTTTCGTGGAAGACATGGACGGCCAGCTTCGCCAGAGCGGAATCGGCGATCCCACCGTGGGCAAGCATGTGCGCAAGCTCGTTACCACGCTGGGCGGAAGGCTGGGCGCGCTACGCGATGCGCTCCCCGGCGGGCTGGAGGCGCTTGTGCCGGTGCTGGAACGCAATGTGACCATGCGCGACGGCACAGATCCTGTTCCGCTTGCCCAGGCCGTTGCGGCGCTTGTCACGGCGCTTGGCGACACGCAGATCCCTGCCTTGCTCGCAGGCCAGTTCTCATTCGAACCGGCATGAGCACGCCGGAATTCTCGCGCGTTGTCGACTTGCGCCAGTGCGACGGACGCGAAATCGAGCTTGTTGCCAATCAGCAAGAGCGCGCGGCGCTTGCCGAGCGGTTCGAACTGGTGCGGATCGACAAGCTGGAGGCAAGGTTGGCGTTGACCCGCGAAGGTGACGAACTGCGCGCCAGGGGCACACTCGATGCGGAATGGGTGCAAAGCTGCGCAGTGTCCGCCGAGGATTTGCCAGTCTCCGCTTCGGAGCCGCTCACGTTGCGGTTCGTGCCTGCAAGCAAGGGCGATCTGCCCGACGAGGACAGGGAAATCGATTCGTCCGATCCCGACGAGATCGAATACGAGGGAACCGCCATCGACCTTGGCGAAGCCGTCGCCCAGAGCTTTGCCCTCGCCATCGATCCATTTGCTGTGGGAGCGGACGCCGAAGCCGCGCGCGAGACCTTGCGTGGCGAAAGCGATGGCCCATTCGCCGCGCTTGCCGCCCTGAAGCGCGGGAAGGACGAGGACACCGGCTGAATGGTACTGCTTACCGGCAATGTGGCGGCGGACCGCCTCGACGAGGTTGCGCTGACAGATCCGCGCGTTTGCCTGACATGGCGAGAAGTCGGCCGGATCGTTGACCGGGCCGCGAACGGCATGGCGGAGGCAATCCCCCAGGATCGCCGCGTAGGCGTCTTTTCCCGCAACTGCGCGGAAGGCGTGCTCGCCATCGTTGCCTCGATGGCGGCGGGACGCTGCGCCGTGCCGATCAATTCGCACCTCGCACCGTCGGAACTTGCCTATATCCTGGAAGACGGTCGCATCGATCTGCTGTTCACCGGGCCGGAATGTGTTGAAGTGGCGCTGGCGGCGGTGACCGAGGCGGAAAGACCGTGCAAGGTGATCGCCTGGCGCTGCCCGGAAGCGGGCGGTATCGCCCATTGGGAGGCCTGGCTCAACCGGCAGTCGGACTGCGAGTCGGCGGGAGATGCGCCCGCCCTGCCCCAGTTGCACTACACGTCGGGAACGACCGGGCGACCGAAGGCAGTGCACACCGCCCACGTCATGTTTCCGCAGGTCGATACAGCAGCCGAACTGTTCGCGGCCCTGGGCGAAGAAGTGCGCAAAGGCGTGAGCGGACCGAGCCTTGCGGTCGCACCTCTATATCATGCCAGTCCGATGCGGCTGGTGCGCCATTTCGCGGGTGGCCAGCCGCTTGTCTGCCTCGACCGTTTCGATGCGGAGGAAACCCTCGCGACAATCGAGAGGCACCGGATCGAGCGCATGGTCATGGTTCCCACCCATTTCCGTCGCCTGCTCGCCCTGCCCGCCGATGTCCGCGCGCGCTATGACGTATCAAGCCTCAAACTCGTCTCGCATACCGGTGCGGCCTGCCCACCCGACGTGAAGCGGGCGATGATCGAATGGTTCGGCCCTGTCTTCCTCGAGGTCTATGGCGGCACCGAGACCGGACCCGTCACCTCGATCACGTCCGCCGACACGCTTGCTCATCCCGGTTCTGTCGGGCGCGCAACGCCGCCTTACGAGGTGCTGATTCTCGATGAGAACGGCGGGCAACTGCCGCCGGGCGAGGAAGGCCGCCTGTGTTTCCGCGATACCACCGGGCGCGGATTCCAGTATGTCGGCGATCCCGAGAAGACCCGTGCCTCGCAGGTCGCGCCGGGAGTCCAGACGCTTGGCGAGATGGGCTATGTGGATGAGCAAGGCTGGGTCTACATCACCGACCGCACCGCCGACATGATCGTCAGCGGCGGGGTGAACATCTATCCCGCCGAGATCGAGCATGCCCTCATCGCGCATCCGGCTGTGGAAGACGCAGCCGTGATCGGCGTGCCCAACGCAGACATGGGCGAGGAGGTCAAGGCGCTGGTCGTATTGCGCGCAGGCTTCGAAGCCCCCGGCCATGACGAACTGGACGCCTGGTGCCGCGCAAGGCTTGCCGGATTCAAGTGCCCACGCAGCTATGAATTCGTCGAGAGCGTGGGCCGCACGGCCATGGGCAAGGTCAACAAGCGCAGCCTGCGCGCGCCCTACTGGCCGACGGAGCGCACCATCGGGTAACGGCGGTTGCGATCAGAACGGAATATCGTCGTCGAGATCGTCGCCCATACCGCCGCGCGACGAACCGCCACCGCCGCCCCAGTCGTCTCCTCCGCCCGAGCCGGACGAGCCGCCACTGCGGCCCCAGTCTCCGCCGCCACCCGAAGAGCCGCCGCGACCTCCGCCGCCGCCGCTATCGTTGCGACCGTCGAGCATGGTCAGGGTGCCGTTGAAACCGCGCAGCACCACCTCGGTGCTGTAGCGATCGTTACCCTGCTGGTCCTGCCACTTGCGGGTCTGGAGCTGTCCCTCGACAAAGACCTTGCTGCCCTTGCGCAGAAATCGTTCGCACACGCTGACAAGCCCTTCGGAGAAGATCGCGACATTGTGCCATTCGGTACGTTCCTGACGCTGGCCGTCGCGGTCCTTCCAGTTTTCGGTCGTCGCGATACGCAGGTTGCATACTTTGCCGCCGTTCTGGAACGAGCGCACTTCGGGGTCGGCGCCGAGATTGCCGATGAGCATGACTTTGTTGAGGCTGCCGGCCATGATTTGTCCTCTCGCGGGCTGGGCGGACCGCCAATGGTCCGCGAATTCGATTCGCGTGCGTGTCTAGGACGAGGCCGAAACGGAAGCGAGTCCGGCCTGCCCGCTTTCCACGATGAACGCGCTAAAGTCCGGCAGCCACGGCCAGCCAGTAAGTCAGGCCCGCGAAGACGTATGCCAGCCCGAACAGATAGGCCAACATAAAGGTCGGCCATTTCCACCCGTTCGTCTCACGCCGCGCCACCGCAATGGTCGAAAGGCATTGCGGTGCAAACACGAACCAGGCGAGGAACGAAAGCGCCATCGGCAGGGTCCAGTTGGCCTTGAGCCGATCACCCAGCGCGAGCGCCTGCGCTTCCTCGTCGTCACCGGCATCGACGGCATAGGTCGTCGCCAGCGAGCTCACGGCGACCTCGCGTGCGGCCATCGCCGGGATAAGCGCCAGGGCCATGTCGCGGTTGAAGCCGATCGGCTCGACCACGACGGCAAGGCCATTGGCCATCTTGCCCGCGATCGAGGCATCGACCTGGCTCTCGCCCGGCGCGGCGCGCGGAAAGCTGAGCAGCAGCCACAGCACCACCGTCACCATGAAGATGATCGTTCCCGCGCGGCGCAGGAAGATCCAGGCACGCTGCCACAGGCCGAGCAGGAGATCGCCCAGCCGCGGCAACTGATATTTCGGCAGCTCCATGATGAAGCCCGATGCCGCGCCCTTGGTCACCGAGCGGCGCAGCACAAGTGCGACCGCCATCGCGCCGAGAATGCCTGCGACATAGAGCGCGAACAGCACCAGTCCCTGCAAGCCGATCCCGGCCCCCACGCTGCGCGCCGGAATGAAAGCGGCAATAATCACTGCATAGACCGGCAGCCGCGCCGAACATGTCATCAGCGGAGCGATCAGGATCGTCGTCAGCCGGTCCCTGGGATCGGCAATCGAGCGCGTCGCCATGATGCCGGGAATCGCGCAGGCAAAGCTGGAAAGAAGCGGGATGAAACTGCGGCCCGAGAGGCCCACGCCCGCCATCAGGCGATCCATCAGGAAGGCGGCGCGGGCCATGTAGCCCGAGGCTTCCATGAACAGGATGAAGGCGAACAGGATCACGATCTGCGGCAGGAACACCACGACCGAGCCGACACCCGCAAGCACGCCTTGCGTGATGAAATCGCTCAGGAGACCCGCAGGCAGCGCCGCTGCGGCCTTGTCGCTCAGCCATGCGACTCCGCCCTCCAGCGCATCGGCAAACGGCGTCGCCCAGGCGAACACCGCCTGGAACATCACGAACAGCAGAGCCAGCAGAATGACCGGGCCGAGCCATGGATGGAGCAGCACCTTGTCGAGCCGCGCGTGCAGGCGATGCTGCGCGGTTTCCGAAAGGGTCGCGCCCTGCGCCATGGCATGCGCCGCCACACGCCGCTCGGTCGCGGAAAGCCCGGTCTGTCCCGGACCCGCCTCACGGCCGCTTGCGCTGGCGATTGCCTCGGCCAGTTCGTCAAGACCACGTTTGCGCACCGCCACGGTGGGCACCACGGCAACGCCGAGTTCTTCCGCAAGCACGGAAGGATCGAGCACCAGCCCGTCGCGTTCGGCAAGATCGAGCATGTTGAGCGCGACGACCGTCGGTTTGCCGAGCGCCAGCACTTCCTGCGCGAAGACAAGATGTTGTTCGAGATTCGATGCGTCCAGCACCACGACCAGCACGTCGGGAACGGCCTCACCGGCAAACAGACCGCGCACTACCTTGCTTGTCACTTCCTCGTCGGGGCTGGTCGGATCGAGGCTGTATGCG
>JAGREJ010000329.1:0-1521 GCA_020446595.1 Novosphingobium sp.
TCCAGCACTTGCTCGGCTGCCAAGGTTGCCGCAACAAGTCGTCTAGTGACCTTATCACTGCCCAGCCCCTCAAACTTTCGAACCAGCCAGAAAGGGACTCCCACGCCGACGCTAGAAGCGAAATGCGCAATTTGCCGAAAGTTCAGAAGCGGCACGATACCCGGACGGATGGGAATATCGATGCCGGCCGCGCGAACGCGATCTCGAAAACGCAAGAACACCTGATTGTCAAAGAAGAACTGGGTTATTGCCCTCGTTGCACCCGCGTCGACCTTGGCTTTCAGCAGATCGATGTCGAAATCGATCGATGGCGATTCCGGATGTTTTTCCGGATAGCACGCGACGGAGACATCAAATGAACCAACGGCCTGGATCCCAGCGATAAGGGCCACGGTATTCTTGTAGCCGCCAGGCGTTTCTCTAAAGGGCTGCGTCACCCCGCCTGACGGGTCTCCACGAAGAGCCACGATGCGTCTTACGCCGATATTCCAATACTGTTTGATAACGTCATCGACGTCGCTTCGTGTCGAGGCCGTACATGTCATGTGAACAGCGGGCCGAAGTGACGTTTCACTTAGCATTCGCGCCACAATCGAATGCGTACGCGCGCGCGCAACCTTGTCGGCACCGTAGGTCACGGAAGCGCTGCTCGGCCCAAGTGGCTCTAGGCGGCGGATCGCGAACCATAACGCGTCCATCGACGCTATCGTTTCCGGTGGAGAAAACTCAAACGAAACGTCGATACCTCCCCTGCCGATGAAACGGCTCTTGCTTGGTACAACAGTCACTGCCCATCCCTCCGGAACATCAACGTGCAATACAATTCTTGGCGTAAACGGCACCTACCGTGTTGACCGTGACGCCCGCAATCGGCACCGGCCTCACGCCACCGGAACCCGGAAAATTCGCACCGGCACCGACCATGGAATGCGCTCTCGGACGTTTGCGTCGTAGTCGATCACGTATCATCGCGGTCGCCGCCGCCAGGTAACTAGCCAAGCGCCGAGAACGCTCCAGATGCGCGCGCCGCCGCAGGAACGCTACGTGCCAAACTCAACGCCTTAGCGAAATAGGTGCGTTCGGTTGAGTGAAGTTTGAGGACGTGACCGGCCAAATAAAGCGAGCCAAAAATCAGAATTTGGCGAGGTCCACGCGATGCGGCTTGTGACATCCGTAGCGCTTCCGGCACGGAACTGGCCACTGAAGCGACAAATCCCTCGGCGGATGCGAGGCTAGCAAGCGATTCCGCAGAATGGGCATTCCCCTCGTTGGGTATTGGGACCGCATAGACAGTTGAGACAAGGCCCTTGAAGGGCGCGAGCGCTGCCGCAGCGTCCTTGGTATCCATCATGCCCAAAATGAGATGCAAACCGGAGGACTCAAACGCACTCATGGCTTTAGCAATGGCCTGACTCGCCCCTACGTTATGGCCGCCGTCGAGCCATATCTCCGTTCCCGCTCCGACATATGCGTGAAGCGGTCCAACCGAGAGCCGCTGAAGCCGCGCCGGCCACGTCACAC
>JAGREJ010000329.1:1661-3343 GCA_020446595.1 Novosphingobium sp.
CGCATCTTCGTAGACGATCCGATCTCCTTGCCGACTCACGGCGTAGCCTTCACCGAAAACCTGAAGAGGCGCGCCAATTTCATTGGCACGGCGTGCAATCACTTCCAGCGCGGCATTGTCCTGACGGCCCACGACACACGTCACATTGGGTTTGAGGATGCCGGCTTTCTCACCGGAAATGGCGCTGATGCTGTCGCCGAGAAACGAGACATGGTCTATCGAAACCGGTGTAATCGCCGTCACCCGTGGCTTCGAGACGACATTGGTTGCGTCTAGCCGTCCGCCGAGCCCCGTCTCAAGCAACAATATGTCCGCCGGCGTCTCGGAGAAGGCCAAGAACGCCGCAGCAGTGGTGATTTCGAAGGACGTAATGGGCTGTCCATCGTTGACGCTTTCGACACGCTCCAGACACCTGACAAGGTTGACCTCCGAAATGGGCGAACCCGCTAGAACGATCCGCTCGTGGAACTGTATGAGGTGCGGCGATGTGTAGACATGCACACTGTGCCCCATGGCCTCCGCGATGGCACGGACAAAGGCGATCGTCGATCCTTTGCCATTCGTTCCCGCGACATGGATTGTTGGCGGCAGCCTGCGCTCGGGGTGGCCGAGCTCACGCAGCAGACGTTCCATGCGATCTAGCGAGAGATCGATCCGCTCGGGATGCAGCCTCTCTAGCCGGTCCAATAGGAGGTTGCTGTACACATGCGCCTCCCCTACCCCAGCTCTCGGCAGACATAGCTGTAAACGGCATCTTTGGCACGACGTCCGTCTTCCAGCAGCTTGTCGACCTGATCAGAGGTTTTCGTCTTGAACGATTCGTCTTTGATGGACGGTATGTTGATCTTCACGTTCATGATGGCGCCTTCCAGACCGGCATACGCTTGTTGTGACGCGACGCCCAGATCGCTCAAGGCATTGGGATTCGACTTGCCGACGAGGCTCTCCGCGAGTTGCAAGATCTGCAGGCATTCCCTCGCGATTCCGAGTGGCGACTGAATCGCCTCGCGATAGCCCGCTTGGATGGCTTCGCCTCTTTTTTTCTTCTCCTCTTCCGTTTGCTTTGGGAGCTTGAAGGCCGCCATCACGCTGTTGAAGGCCTGCGTGTCCAAATCCACTCGCTCGAGCAGACTCTTCGAAAGATCGGTGGCCTGGTTCAGCGCCTTGGACAACTCGTCTGCGAACAGCTCAAGGTCTTGCCTACCGACACTCAGACGGCAAACCATGGCGATCAAATCGGCACCAAGCGCACCTGACAGTGCCGCAACGCTTCCGCCGCCCGGCGCAGGTGCATCCGATGCCAGAACCCTCCCGAATTCGTCTACGGAAAGCTTCACAAGCATTTTTCTTCTCCCATCTCGTTTGTTAATTAGCCAACTAATTATGTACTAGAACAAACCCTCGACCTCACCTTGGGCGTTAAGCCCGATCGACTCGGCGGCCGGGACGCTCGGCAAACCTGGCATCGTCATGATCTCACCGCAGATGCCCACCACAAATCCCGCGCCTGCGGACAGGCGGACCTCGCGTATCGGCAGATCGAAGCCCCGAGGCGCGCCTCGCCGGTTGGGATCGGTCGTGAAGGAGTACTGTGTCTTGGCCATGCACACAGGCAGGTGCCCATAGCCAGCCGCCTCCCAAGCGCTCAATTGACTGCGTATATTCGCGTCGGCAATCACCGC
>JAGREJ010000044.1 GCA_020446595.1 Novosphingobium sp.
CGTCCACCTGCTCGGCACCGCCTACGCCACCCACGCCGTCTGGCCGCTGATGCGCGAGCAAGGCTATGGCCGGGTGCTGATGACAAGTTCCTCGTCCGGTCTGGGCGGCAATTTCGGCCAGGCCAACTATGCCGCAGCCAAGGCCGGCATTGTCGGCCTCGCCAAGACGCTGTCGCTCGAAGGGGCGAAGCATGACATCCGCGTCAACCTGATCGCGCCGAGTGCCGGAACGCGGATGACCGAGGACATCTTCCCGGAAGAAGCCTACAACGCCTTTACGCCCGAAACGGTGGCCGCCGCGGCGGCCTTTCTGGTGTCGGAGAACGGCCCTGCCAATGTCATGATGGGCGCGGGCGGCGGCGTCTATCAGTGCTTCTGGCTGACCATGAACGATGGCGTCCTGCTTGCGCCCGAGTATCGCACCGCCGAGGGCGTCGCGGCGGCCTGGGCGCAGATTTCGGACCGCACCAGCGACGCACCGCTCGCCTATGGCATGGAACAGCAGACCCATGCGATGGAGATGCTGACCAAGGCGGCGGGGAAATCGAAGTAGGGCGTCACCCCTCCACCACCTTCAGCAGCCTGCGCTCAAGCGGGAACAGAACGCCCGCCAGTTCGTGCCCACGGCGCAGCACCTGCCCGGCCTCGCCGAACAGCGTCCACATGCCTTGCCGCCCACGCAGCGCGGGACGCTTTTCGATCCGCGCCTGCGGCCGTTCGGAAGCGCGGCGATAGGCGCTGAAACTGGCCGCGTCCTTCTCGAAATTCATGGCATAGTCGCGCCACTGCCCGGCTGCGACCATGCGGCCATAGAGATCGAGAATGCGCTGGAGTTCAAGACGATCGAACCCGACCTGCGCGACCCTTGCGGCCGGAGTCGGGAAAGGCGTTATGATCGCGCTCAAGCCGACTTCTTGCCTTCGCTCGACTGCGCGTCGTCGGCTTCGGCGGCGTCACGCTCTTCCATCAATTGCGTCAGCCGTTTCTGCATCATGTCCATTTCGCACTGGAGCAGTTCGAGTTTCTGCGTCGCCGGATCGAACTTGTCGCTGCATGGCGTGCCATAGGGCATGAATTCCTGCTGCCAGGTTTCCGCCGGAACCAGGGTCGAGCGCGCCTTGATGCCGATCATCGTCGCGCCTTCGGGCACATCGTCGGTGACGACCGCATTGGCCCCCACCCGCGCCCGCTCGCCCACGGTGATCGGCCCGATGATCTGCGCGCCGGAACCGATGATGACATTGTCCTTCAGGGTGGGATGGCGCTTGCCGGCCTTGCCATTTGTCGGATTGGTCCCGCCAAGCGTAACGCACTGATAGATGGTAACGTTATCGCCGATTTCGGCCGTCTCGCCGATCACCGTAAAGCCGTGATCGATGAAGAAATTCCTGCCGATCGTCGCGCCGGGATGAATATCGATCGCGGTAAAGGCCCGCGAGAAATGGTTCACCATCCGGGCAAGGAAAAAGAGGCGCAGGTTGTAAAGCCCATGCGCCACGCGATGCCAGAACAGCGCCCAGACGCCCGGATAGAGCAGCACTTCCCAGCGCGAGCGGGGCGCGGGATCGCGCGCCTTCACTGAGTCCAGATACTGGATCAAACCCCTCAACATTCGGCGATTCTCCCACCAAACGGGCGTCAAATCAAGCGTGGCTGGTCCGGCCCGGTAATCTCCTCCAGCGCCTCGCGCCAAACCGCAAGGGTCGGCGCCTGTTTGCGCTCGAGGCTGATCCGGTCGATCGTCGCCACGAGTTGTTCCACGCCCAGATGGCTACGCACACACCGTCCTACAAGATAAGCCGTTGCGGAATCGTCAAGAGCAAGGCCCCGCATCTCGGCATGGAGCAGGATCAGATCGGCCAGCATGGCGTCATCGGGCGGGCCGATCTCAAGGTGCAGCGCCGCGCCGATCCGCGATGCGAGGTCCGGCAGTTCGATCTGCCAGCCCTCCTCACCGGCGTTGCTGACCAGTAGGAGCGCCTCGCCCTGTTCCTGCGCCCGGTTCCAGCGGTGGAACAGTTCGTGCTCGTCCATGGTATCGGCATCATCGACGGCCGCGCCCAGCCCGCTTTCGGTGAACCAGCGCGCCAGCAGGGACTTGCCCGAGCGCGGTGGGCCGGACAGGACGGCGGTGCGGAACGGCCACAACTCAGGCTCGCGCAGCGCCTCGACCACGTCCGCATTGCCGCTCCCCACGACGATGCGTGGCACGGCGTCCGTTCCGGTCCCGGACGACAGCGGCAGCGCAATCTGCTTCATCGTTTGTCGCCCTTAGCGGCTTATCCTGAGAGCGCCCGAGCCGACCGTCACTTGCCAGCCTTGCGCGCGCAACGCCGATGCAAGGGCCTCGATGTCCCCGGCAAGCGTCACCCGCATGACCGAGGTGCCGCCAATGGCGATGCTCGATGTTGCCGCGCCCCTCACACCGGGCGCGCCGCGCACCGCACCGAGAGCCGCATCGACGGCCGCGGCATCGGGCGTGGCGAACTGGACGGCGATCGTCGAAACCGTAGCCGCGGCAGTAGCCGAAGCCTGCGGCGCAGGCTGCGCATCCGTCGCATCGCTGGACTTTGCCGCTTCCTTTGGCCCTTCGGCGGCGCGCAGTTTCGCCGCCAGCTCCGCTAGCGCGGCATCGATCTGCCACTCGCTCGCCATCAGCGAGGGATCCGGGGTCAACAGGCCGCGCGCCAGCGCATCGCGATAGATCAGGTCCATGCGCACCAGCGCCGTGTTCAGCATCTGCGGAACGCCTTCCTCGTTATTGGCGGTAAGCGTGAAGCTTTCCAGGAAGCGGTTGTCGGGGCCATAGCGCGCGGTGAAGGTTCCGCGCACCGGCCCGCCGGGCCACTGCCGTTCGAGACGGGCGACCGGAATGAGCACGTCGGCGGCCTCGAACTGATCGAGCACGGTGCGCCACCACAGGCGGCTGCGCCGTCCGGCCTGTCCGGCGGTGACGATCAGCGAATCGCCGCCCGCGCCGGTCGGCCGTACATACTGGATCGGGCTGGCGGCGCTCTGGAAATTGGCCCAGGCGCGCTGCCACGGTCCGCGCACTTCGAAGACCTGACGCACGCCGCCCGAATAGAGCACCGGAATCACCAGCAGCGGTGCCGAACGCATCCGCGCCGCACCGCCTTCGGTCGAGACGAATTGTCCGGCCTTGGCGCGGTCGAAGATCACGCCAAGCTTGGCGATATAGCGGCGCGGGCCGATCTGTTCGTGCTCGATGACAATGGCCACGACCATCGAGTCGAGCTGCGAATCGGCCATTTTCGGCCCGTTCAGCTTTGCCCAGGCCTTGCGCTGTGCCTCCTGCCAGCCCTTCTTGCGCGCTTCCTCGGCAGAATCGGCGTGGACGTTGACCTCGATCCCGTTGACCTGGATGTCCTCCGACGAGGCCAGCGGAAGAATGCCGCGATCGCCTTCGATCTGGGCGAGAAGCGCGCTGATTCCCGCCACGGCGAGCGCCAGCAGCAATGCGCAAAGCACGACCGTCGCAGGCCGCCTGCCGAAGTGCGCCAGCCTGTCGAACCGCGAAAAGGAGAGAATTGCGCTTGCCATAGATCGGATCGCGCGCCTTTTGCCCAATGCGCCATGGAAATCCAAGCGCGAATGCGCCAAGGGACTTTCCATGACGTCCAACACGCCCAGTTACACCTACGAACAGGCCGGAGTCTCGATCGATGCGGGCAACGCGCTGGTCAAGGCCATAGGCCCGCTGGTCAAGGCGACCGCGCGGCCCGGCGCGGACGCGGACATCGGCGGTTTCGGCGGCTTTTTCGATCCGCGTGCGGCGGGATACAGCGATCCGATCCTCGTCGCCGCCAACGACGGCGTGGGCACCAAGGTCAAGCTCGCCATCGACCACGACAGGCATGACCGCATCGGCGAGGATCTCGTCGCGATGTGCGTCAACGACCTCATCGTGCAGGGCGCGGAGCCGCTGTTCTTCCTCGACTA
>JAGREJ010000330.1 GCA_020446595.1 Novosphingobium sp.
GCGCGGTGAGCTTAGGCGGCATCGGCCAGCGCGAATTCCTGCCGGATATTCGCATCGAAAACCCCGCGCCGCAGCCGGTCAAAAGTGCGCTCGGCCGTGTGGGCAAGCATTTCGGGTGTGGCGATGAAATCCGGCATTGTCGGGCGTGTTACCCGCAGCGATCCGCCTGCCATCAGGTCCAGCAGCGATATGGGCGGCACCGCGCCCGACGCATTGCCGAAGCTGACCATCATGCCGCGCCGCCTGAGACTGGCGAGCGAAGCCGACCAGGAGTCCTTCCCGACACCGTCGAAGACGATAGCCACGCCTTCGCCGCTGGTAAGATCGCGAACGTGGGCGGCAAGGCCGTCAAAAGGTCCGGTCAGCACATGATCGGCCACGACCAGTGCCGCCTTTTCGGGCGAGCCGACATGGGCGATGACCCTCACGCCCTTGTCGCGCAGCCATGACGTCAACAGCGAGCCGGTGCCGCCCGCTGCGGAATGAACCAGAGCCCACTGGCCCGCTTCGAGCGTTTCGATATCCTCGGCGAGGTAACAGGCGGTAAAGCCCTTCACCCTGATTGCGGCGGCGGTCCTGCAGTCGATGTCGTCGGGCAGCTTGACGAGCTGCCTCACGTTGCACAGCCGGTGCGTGGCATAGCCGCCCGAGCTGCCATAGGCGGCGACCCGATCGCCGGGGGAAAAGGCATCGACGGCGGGTCCGACTGCAATCACGGTCCCCGCGCTTTCCGATCCAAGCACAAAAGGCAGCGGCGCGGGATAGAGGCCCTTGCGGAAATAGGTATCGATGAAATTGAGACCCACGGCCTCGGTTTCAAAGACCAGTTCTCCGGGGCCGGGCGAGGGCACGTCGAATTGTTCCCGCTCGATAACCTCGGGGCCGCCCAGTTCGCGCACGACAAGCCGCCAGCCGGTCGTCTCATTGCTGGTCATATTCGTGTCGCCTTGCGGAAAGTGTCAGTTCTGGCCTGCATCCAGGCTCGGGCATATTGGGTGGAATCGGGGTCGGCAAGCAGCTCGCCGGGGGCAAGGAACCGGTAAAGCTGGCTCATCGGTTCCGCCTTGACCGAGTCGGTGCGCAGCCACAGGTCGCGGTGGCTGATTGCCCAGGGATTCTCCAGACCCATGGCGACGACGATTTCGCGCAGCGAATGCAGCGTGTCCTGCTGGAATCTGGCGACGCGTTTGGCCTTGTCTTCAACGACGAGGCCCTCCTGCCGCCATTGCACCTGGGTTGCCACGCCAGTCGGGCATTCGCCGGTGTGGCACTTCATCGACTGGATGCAGCCGAGCGAGAACATGAAGGCGCGCGCCGCATTGCACCAGTCCGCGCCCAGTGCAAAGGCCCGGGCCATGCCCGCGCCCGAATGGATCTTGCCTGCCGCGCCGATTCTGACGCGGTCTTTCAGCCCGGCGCCGACCAGCGCATTGCGGACAAGGATGAGGCCTTCCCGCATCGGCATGCCGACATTGTCGGTCAATTCCTGCGGTGCCGCTCCGGTGCCGCCTTCTGCGCCATCGACGACGATAAAATCGGGTGTGATCCCGGTTTCGAGCATCGCCTTGACCAGAGCCATGATTTCGTGCGGCAGGCCGACGCACAGCTTGAAGCCGACCGGCTTTCCGCCGGAAAGTTCGCGCAGTCGCGCCAGCCATTCCATGAATTCGACAGGCGTCGAAAAGGCGGAGTGCGCGCAGGGTGAATTGCAGTCCTGCCAGGGCTCGATCCCGCGCGCTTCCGCTACTTCGGGCGTCACCTTGGGGCCGGGCAGCATGCCGCCATGACCCGGTTTTGCGCCCTGGCTGAGCTTGACCTCGATCATCTTGACCTGATCGTCGGCGGCGGTGTCGGCAAAGCGTTCCGCGTCGAACGAGCCGTCGGGCGCGCGACATCCGAAATAGCCCGATCCCACTTCCCAGATCAGATGGCCGCCGTGCATGCGATGGTAGCGGCTAATGCCGCCCTCGCCGGTATCATGCGCGAATCCGCCGATCGCAGCGCCCTTGTTGAGCGCCTCGATCGCGCGCGCTGAGAGTGAGCCGAAACTCATCGCCGAGATGTTGAGCAGAGCCGAATCGTAGGGCTTGGTGCAGTCCGGCCCGCCCACGCGCAGATGCCAGGACTGCGGCGCATCCTCGATCGGCGCAATCGAGTGGCTGAGCCATTCGTATTCCTGCGAATAGACGTCGAGCTCGGTGCCCATGGGATGAGCGTCCTCGTCGCCCTTGGCGCGGGCATAGACGAGGCTGCGCTCGTCGATGCTGAAGGGCCGCCCTTCGCTGTCGCTTTCGACGATGTAGGCTCGCAGGAACGGGCGCAGATCCTCAAACAGCCAGCGTACCCGCGCGATCAGCGGATAGTTGCGCCGCAAGGCGTGGCGTTTCTGGAAATAGTCGATGACCGCGATGCCCGCGAGCGGCAGAACCACGAGCAGCGCCCAGATGGCCGGCTTGTAAAGGAAGCAGGCGATTGCCGCCCCGGACAGCAGCAGCGGCAGCAGCGGGCGCGGGAGGTTGAGCATGCCCTCTCTCAGCCGAGATTGGCGGCGAAAAAGTCGCGCGTGCGTTGGTCGGCGAGTTTTGCTCCGGCCTCGTCGCGGCGCGATCCGAACTCGGCGGCGAAACCGTGATCGAGGCCTTCGTAATCGTACAGCGTGACTCTGGGATGATCGTCGAGACCCTCGTGCATCGCCTTCTGCGCTTCTGGCCCGACGAAGCCGTCGGCC
Source organism: Novosphingobium sp. (assembly GCA_020446595.1). Classification (GTDB taxonomy): domain Bacteria; phylum Pseudomonadota; class Alphaproteobacteria; order Sphingomonadales; family Sphingomonadaceae; genus Novosphingobium. Next base: position 2,729 of record JAGREJ010000330.1, read on the forward strand.
GTCGGAATATGCAGCATCAACGGATTGGCGATGGCGTGCTTTTCGTTGAGCATCTGGTCGATCATCACGCCGTAATAGCCGACAGTCGCGTCGATATCGGTGCGGGCTGCCGTTTCGTAGGCGACCTTGCCGCCCATGCAGAA
>JAGREJ010000331.1 GCA_020446595.1 Novosphingobium sp.
CATGCGCCAGCGCGTCGGCATCGCTCGTGCATTTGCGCTCAGCCCACGGCTGCTGCTGCTCGACGAGCCTTTCGGAATGCTCGACAGCCTCACCCGCTGGGACTTGCAGGACGTGCTGGTCGAGGTGTGGAACCGCACCAAGGTCACAGCGATCATGGTGACGCACGACGTCGATGAGGCAATTCTGCTGGCCGACCGCGTCATCATGATGACCAACGGGCCGAACGCGACCATCGGCAAGATTCTCGAAGTCGATCTGCCGCGCCCGCGCGATCGCAAGGCGCTGCTCGAGGATCCGAAGTTCTACGCATACCGGCAGGAAGTGCTGCATTTCCTCGCCGAATACGACCACGGACCGCAAGCCAAGGCGGCCTGACAAGCCTTCGCGCCGGACGGGGCGCGGCCGGACAAGGGGGTCCGGCGAAAGGCCAGAACACGAGTGGGCGGGGGGCCTGAGAAAAGCAAAGCAACCGGCAGGCAACGGCGTCTGTCTCTGATCCGAATGGATGATGCGGTTCGACGCGAACCGCCGACGGAGACATACGCAAATGAAAGCCAGATTCTCGCTTCTCGCCGCAACGTCGGCAATGCTTCTCGCCACTCCCGCACTCGCGGCCCCCGGCGATCCGGTGGAATTCGGCGATGGCGCCACCTTCGATCCGATCATCGATCTCAGGCTGCGCTACGAAGGCGTCGATCAGGACAACGCCCTGCGCGATGCCAATGCCCTCACCATTCGCGGCAGGATGGGCGGCGAGTTCAAGGCCGATGGTTTCTCGCTGCTCGCCGAAGCCGAGGGCACGCTCGCCATCAGCGATCACTATAACGACACGCTTCCGGGCAATGGTGTGGATCCATGGTCGGTTGTCGCCGATCCCGAGAACGTCGAGCTCAACCGCCTGCAAATCGGTTACAAGGGCAAGGGCGGGTCGGTCACCATCGGTCGCCAGCGCATCATTCTCGACAATTCGCGGTTCGTCGGCAACGTCGGTTGGCGGCAGAACGAGCAGACCTTCGATGCCATTCGCGGACAGACGAAGATCGGCCCGGTCGCGCTCGACGCGACCTATGCGATTTCGCAGCGCACGATTTTCGGCGTCGACAGCCCGCGCGAGCATCAGGACGGCAACCTGATCCTGCTGAACGGCGGCGTGGACACCAAGCCGGTGAAGCTGAAAGCCTTTGCCTACCTGCTGGACTACGACGCGGGCCAGCCGTTCAATTCGCTGCCGTTCTCGAGCAAGACCTTCGGTGTGCTGGCGACGGGTTCGATCCCGCTTGGTAACGCGTTCAAGCTGAACCTGACGGCCAGCTATGCCCGGCAGAGCGACTACAAGGACAACCCGGTCGACTATTCGGCGGACTACATCGCTGCCGAATTGGGCTTCGCGGTCGCCGGGTTCGGTGTGAAGGCAGGATACGAGGAACTGGGCAGCGATCACGGCATTGCCGCGTTCCAGACGCCGCTAGCCACCCTGCATGCGTTCAACGGCTGGGCGGACCTGTTCCTGGCCACGCCCGCCAATGGCCTGCGCGATTATTACGCCGGGTTCAGCAAGGGCTTCAAGGGCATCAAGGCCCTGCCCGGCCTCAACGCCGCAGTCACCTATCACAAGTTCGAGAGCGACTTCGGCGGGGTGAATTACGGCAGCGAATGGGATGCAAGCCTGGGCTTCAAAGTCGGCCCGGTCGGGCTGCTCGTCAAATACGCCGACTACAACGCCAGGAACTTCGGCGTCGATACGCGCAAGCTCTGGTTCCAGGCCGAAATCAAGTATTAATCCGAAGGAGAAACGACCATGTCATATCTGGCACCTTCCGAATTCGTGAGCAAACTGGTCGATGCTGGCGAATCCAAGATCATGATGTCGACCAAGGATACGCTCATCCGCGCCTATATGGCGGGCGCGACGCTTGCCCTGGCAGCAGCCTTCGCAGTCACCATCAATGTCCAGACCGGCCAGCCGCTCGCTGGCGCGGTGCTGTTCCCGGTCGGTTTCTGCCTGCTCTACCTGCTCGGATACGACCTGCTCACCGGCGTCTTCGTCCTCTGTCCGCTCGCGGTGTGGGACAAGCGACCCGGATGCACCTGGGGCGGTGTTCTGCGCAACTGGGGACTCGTGTTTACCGGCAATTTCGCCGGTGCCCTGACTACCGCGGTAATGATGGCGATCTACTTCACTTACGGCTTCCAGACCGAACCCAGCGAAGTGGGCGCCAAGCTGGCCGGGATCGGCGTCGGCAGAACGCTTGGTTATGCCGAATACGGCGCTGCCGGCTGGATGACGATCTTCGTGCGCGGCATGCTATGCAACTGGATGGTTTCGACCGGCGTCGTCGGCGCGCAGGTTTCGACGTCCGTCAGCGGCAAGGTGCTCGCCATGTGGATGCCGATCATGCTGTTCTTCTACATGGTCTTCGAGCATTCGATCGTGAACATGTTCCTGTTCCCGACCGCGCTGATGATGGGCGGTGAATTCACCATCGGCGACTATTTCTGGTGGAACGAGATCCCGACAGTGCTGGGCAATCTGGTTGGCGGTGTGACCTTCACCGGGCTGATGCTCTATTCCACTCACTACAAGACATCTCCGAAGCGCAATGTCGCGTCGGCGGACCTCAAGGTTGCCGCCTGACCCTCCGGCGGTGTGTGGCGTGAACCAAAGCGACCTTCGGTTCACGCCACAACTTGGTGAAATAAACATGCTTTCTGTCACGCTCGGGCAATATTCCACTGCCGGAGCCAAGGACGAAAATCAGGACTTTCACGGCGCCCTTCAACCGGAGGGCGCCGACCTTGTCGCAAAGGGCGTCGCGGTTGCGCTCGCCGACGGCATCAGCACGAGCAGGCTCGGCGCGGCGGCGGCAGAGACCGCGGTCAAATCCTTCCTCAACGACTACTATTGCACATCGGAGGCCTGGTCAGTCCGGACGGCGGCGGAACGTGTGATTGCAGCCGCAAATAGCTGGATGTTCGCGCAGAATTCGGACGGACGCGTCCTGTTGGACGAGGACCGCGAATCGGGGCTGGTCTGCACCTTCTCGGCACTGGTGATAAAGTCACGCACCGGCCATCTCTTTCATGTGGGCGATGCGCGGATAGCATCTGTCCACGCAGACAGTATCGAGGCATTGACGGTTCCGCACCGGGTTTCGCTGGGCGGCGGGCAGACCTATCTGGGCCGCGCGATGGGCATCAACCGCACCGTCGAAATCGACTATCGGCAGGTTCCCGTACAGCCGGGCGACCTGTTCATGCTCTCCACCGACGGCGTGCACGAGCACCTTGGCGACCGCGCGACGGTTGAAATCGTGAACCAGGCGCCGACCCTTGACGAGGCGGCGCGACAAATCGCCGAGGCCGCCGCGGCGAACGGCAGCGCCGACAATCTCACCGTCCAGCTTGTCCGCATCGAATCCCTCCCCGAGGGTGAACTGACCGACCTGACCGGACAGGAAGCAGCGCTGCCGCCTGCTCCGCTGCTCACCGCGGGCGACACGTTCGAAGGTTATGCCATCATCCGGCAGCTTCATGCCGGCAGCCGCAGCCACGTCTACCTCGCCCGGCACGGCGATGACGACAGGCTGGTGGCGATAAAGGTGCTGTCCACCGAGCTGGCGCAGGACGAGCGCGCGCGCGCCTCGATGCAGCTTGAAGAATGGGTCATGCGGCGCATCACCCATCAGAATATTCTGCGCGCCGCGCCGCAGCGCCATGCGCGGAAACACCTGTTCAGCGCGGCGGAATATGTCGAAGGCCCTTCCCTCCTCGAATGGATTCACGACCATCCAAAGCCCGACCTCACGCAGGTGCGCGACATCGTGCGCCAGATCGCCAGCGGGTTGCTCGCCATGCATCGCCGCGAAATGCTCCATCGCGACCTGCGCCCCCACAATGTCCTGATCGACGGCGATGGCACCGCGAGGATCATCGATTTCGGCTCGGTCCGCGTTGCCGGAGTCGACGAGATTGCACCGCGCGAAACCGAAGACGCGGCCTTCGCCGGAACCTTGCAGTATAGCGCGCCGGAACTTTATCACGGCCACCCGGCATCCCCCCGCAGCGACCTCTATTCGCTGGGTGTGATCGCCTATCAATTGCTCACCGGAAAACTGCCGTACGGCACGAAGATCCCTGCTACTGCCAGCGCTGGGGCGCTTCGCCGAATGGCCTATGTGCCCGCACCCGTTCTGAACCCGGAAGTTCCAGACTGGATGGATGCGGCAATTGCGAAGGCCGTCTCGCTCGATCCCGCCAGACGGTATGACGAATTGAGCGAGTTCACATTCGATCTGGCCAATCCGAACCCGAAGTTTCTCCACCGTGAGGCAAGACCGCTTCTGGTCCGCAACCCCCTTCGTACATGGCAGATCATAGCGCTCCTGCTCGCGATCGCCCTGATCGTTTCGATCGCCACGCATCCTGCTTTCGCACCAGAACCATCACCCCCGACAAAGGAGATTTCGCGATGATGACCAAGGCAGACGTGACCGAGATGATCATGGAGAAGAAGCGTGCCGGCGGATCGAGCTGGGCCGAGATCGCGGAAATGGCCGGGCTCGGCGAGGTATTCGTCACGTCAGCATGTCTGGGCATGAACAGCCTGCCTCGCGAAGCGGCGGACAAGGTCGTGACTGGTCTGGGTCTGCCCCAGGAAGCAGCGGTGGTTCTCGCCGAATTTCCCAAGAAGATGTTCGAACAGTCCATCCCGACCGATCCCTGCATCTATCGATTCTACGAAATCGTCGGCGTCTATGGCGAGACACTCAAGGAACTGATTCAGGAAAAGGGCGGCGACGGGATCATGTCCGCCATCGACTTCGACATGAGTGTCGAGAAGGTTCCGAACGAGAAGGGCGACCGCATCGAAGTGAAGATGTCCGGCAAGTTTCTGCCTTACAAGAGCTGGTAGCCGCCAGCCGGTCGCAAATTCTTGCTGCATTGCAAAATTCACCTTGCCGTTCGGCCACCGAATCGGTTATAAGTACGCCATCAGCAGCAAAGTGCCGCCCATCGTTGGGCGATCTTGCATAGCTGCTCCTAATTTAAATTCAGCGTGGCAAAGGCGCCGCCAGTTGACTCCTTCGGGACGAAACTTGGCGGCTTTTTTTGCGTGCTGTTCGAGCCGGGAGGCCCAAGGAATGAAAGTGGACACAGCCGCGAATTTCACACCGACACCGGCAAGCGGGCGACGCGAAAAGCTGGTCGTCGTCGGCAACGGCATGGCGGGCTGTCGCGCGGTCGAGGAACTGCTGGCTCGCGAAGGCGCGCAGTTCGACGTGACGATCTTCGGGGCCGAGCCGCGCGTCAATTACAACCGGATCATGCTCTCGCCTGTCCTCGCGGGCGAGAAGACCTTCGACGAGATCGTCATCAACGGGCAGGACTGGTACGACGACAACGCCATCACCCTCGTTTCGGGTGATCCGGTCAAGCGGATCGACCGCGAGCGCAAGACGGTGGTTTCGGCATCGGGCCGGATCGAGCCTTATGACCGGTTGCTGATCGCGACCGGTTCCGACCCTTTCATCATTCCCGTGCCGGGCAAGGACCTGCCCGGCGTGGTGACGTTCCGCGACCTCGACGATGTCGACAAGATGCTTGCGGCGGCCGAGCGAGGCGGGAACGCAGTGGTGATCGGCGGTGGCCTGCTCGGGCTGGAGGCGGCGCATGGCCTCTCGCTGCGGGGCATGACGGTCACCGTCGTTCACCTCATGCCGACACTGATGGAGCGCCAGCTCGACGAAGCGGCGGGCTGGCTGCTCAAGGAGGAACTCGAGCGGCGCGGCCAGACGATCCTGACCGGGGCGGATACCGAATGCATTGTCGAGGAACATGGGCGCGTGGCAGGCGTGCGGCTCAAGGACGGACGCGAGATTCCCGCCGACATCGTAGTGATGGCGGTCGGTATCCGGCCATCGACCGGGCTGGCGGCGCAAGCGGGCCTGGATGTCGAACGCGGCATCGTGGTCGACGACCATATGACGACTTCCGATCCGAACATCCTCGCGGTCGGCGAATGCGTCCAGCATCGCGGGGCATGCTACGGCCTCGTCGCGCCGCTTTGGGACATGTGCCGCGCGCTGGCCGATGGCCTTGCGGGTGTTCCCAGCGGCTACGAAGGATCGGTAACCTCAACCAAGCTGAAGGTTTCCGGGATCGACCTGTTCTCCGCCGGCGATTTCTCCGGCTCTGACGGCAGCGAGGACATCGTCATGCGCGACGCTGCGCGCGGCGTTTACAAGCGCGTCGTGGTGCAGGACAGCCGGATTATCGGCGCGGTGCTCTATGGCGACACCGCCGACGGCAACTGGTATTTCGACCTGCTCAAGAAGGGCGAGGACATCTCCGACATCCGCGAGGCGCTGATCTTCGGTCAGGCCTTTGCAGCCGGGGGTGCCCTTGCGGACCCTAATGCCGCCGTTGCCGCTCTTTCCGACGACGCAGAAATCTGCGGCTGCAATGGCGTTTCCAAAGGGCAGGTCGTCGCCTGTATTTCGGGAGGAGCGCACAGCGTCGATGCCGTGCGCTCAGGCTGCAAGGCTTCGGCGAGCTGCGGGTCTTGCACCGGTCTGGTCGAGAGCCTGCTGGCGGTCACGCTCGGTGAAGGCGCTGTCGAGAGCGGCCCGAAGACGCTGTGCAAGTGCACCAGCTTCACCCACGACGACGTGCGCCGCCTGATCCTCGAAAAGGAATTGAAGGCGATCCCCGAAGTCATGCAGGAACTGCACTGGACCACGCCCGAGGGCTGTTCGTCGTGCCGTCCGGCGCTCAACTATTACCTGCTTTGCGCCTGGCCCGGCGAATATCAGGACGACGAGAAGAGCCGCTTCGTCAACGAACGGCTCCACGCCAACATCCAGAAGGACGGCACCTACACCGTGGTGCCGCGCATGTGCGGTGGCGAGACCAATGCCGCGGGGCTGCGCCGCATCCCCGCCGTGGCGGAGAAGTACGCCGTCCCCACCGTCGCGGTCACTGGCGGCCAGCGCATCGACCTG
>JAGREJ010000045.1:0-6272 GCA_020446595.1 Novosphingobium sp.
GTCTCGACGATCAGGGCCGGTCACTCCGACTTCCGGCTGGACGGCAACGACAACGTTTCAGGCAAGGTTTCGGGTGAGTTCCGCGAGAAAGCGATTTACGCGCTGCTTGCCGCCATGCTTGCCATCGCCATCTACATCTGGGTGCGGTTCGAGTGGCAGTTCGGCGTCGGCGCGCTGTTCGCGCTGTTCCATGACGTCTCGCTGACACTGGGCATGCTGGCGCTGTTCCAGATCGAGTTCAGTCTGCAGATCGTCGCCGCGATCCTCGCGATCATCGGCTATTCGCTGAACGATACCATCGTCGTCTACGACCGCATCCGCGAAAATCTGAAGAAATATCGCCGCATGCCGATCGCCGAGCTGCTCGACCTGTCGGTCAACGAGACGCTGGCGCGCACGGTGATGACCTCGCTGACCTTGCTGATCGCGCTCATCCCGCTGCTGTTCTTCGGTCCGGCCAGTCTTTTCGGTTTGACGATCTGCATCGTGCTGGGCATCTTCGTCGGCACCTACAGCTCGATCTACATGGCTGCGCCGATCCTCGTCTGGCTCAAGGTTACGTCGGACAGCTTCGTCGCCAAGGAAAGCGATGTGGACCGGCAGGAGCGTCTGGCGCGGGAGCGCGGCTGATTGGCTTCGCTCTCCGCTCAAGGAGAGAGACAATGCCCCGCATTCACGTTGTACCGCCCGAAAAGACGATTGCAGCACCGCTGCCCGAAGCCTGCCAGGGCAGTGCGACGACCAGCGTCTATCTCGATGCCGAACGGTTCCCGCTTGAACTGCACCAGCTCAGGCTTGGGGCCGCAGAATCGGTGACCGTCGGCCCGGTCGGGCGTGGACGGATCGGCTATGTCTGGCATGGCGCGGTGCGCGCGGGCGGGCACGATCTTCCCGCCGGGTCGAGCTTCATCGTCGAACGCGGCGAATCGCTGCATGTCGAAGCGGCTGGCGAGGGCGGCGACGTGCTGTTGTTCGCCGCTTCGCACGATCCGCAGCAGCCTGAGCCGGGCGGGCATGTCCACCTGCTGCCCAACACAATGGTCCCGCGCAACGAGGCGTTGACCGATACCGGCGTGCGCGGCGGCATGCACGCCGATTCGCAGTGCCCGAGCTGTGACGTGTGGCTGCACGAGAACGCGTTTCCGGGCGCCGAGCCGGTTTCGCCGGAGGATCTTACCGTGGGCGTTCACTCGCATTCGGAAGACGAGATCATCTTCGTCGTCTCGGGTGCGATCAGGCTGGGACGCAAGCTGTTTCCGGCCGGCACGGCCATCGCGATTCCCGGCGAAACGCTCTATTCATTCACGGCCGGGCCGGATGGCCTCGCCTTCGTCAATTTCCGTGCGGGCCTGCCCGCCGACATCCGGTTCCCGAACGGACCGACGATGAACGAGGCGGAATACTGGCGCGGGAAACTGCCGCACCCGCAATATCTCGAACCGGCCTGAAGTCAGGCCGCAGACGAGGGCTTCGGGGCAGCCGCCGCCCGTTGCCAGATGTCGGCAATGGCCGCTCCATTTCGGTCCCAGCTGAAACCCTCGACGGTTCGCGCCACGGCTTCCTGCTTTGGCGGGTCCGCCAGAATCTCGCGCACCGCGTAGGCAATCGCTCCGGGATTGCGCTCGACGATGCGACCAGCCTCGGGGCTTTTGACGACTTCGCGCGCGCCGCCAATATCCGGCACCACGATCGGCGTGCCGCAGGCCAGCGCCTCGACCCAGACATTGGCAAGCCCCTCGCTCGCCGAGGGTAGAACCACCGCATCGGCGGCGCTGAACAATTGTGGCAGCAGGTCGTGGTTTACATGGCCAAGGAACTGCACGCGGTCGTTCAGGCCGAGGGAATCGGCGAGCGAACGCAGCGAAGCCTCGTCCTCTCCCGTTCCGGCCAGCGCGAGATGGCAGTCGGGCAGATCCCTGAGCGCCTCTATGACCATAGCCTGACCCTTGCGGGCAATCAGCGATCCCGGCGTGACCAGCAAGTGCCCGTCCGGCCAGACTCCGAGGCTGGGCAGGGCCGATACGAGCGCCCGCGCCGCGCCGCGCTCGACCGGCTTGAAGGCTTCGCGGTCGAGCCCGGTGTAGTGCACGACGATACGGTCCTTCGGCATGCCGAGCGCGACCATGTCCGCCTTGAGGGCTTCCGAAACCGCGAGCATCAGCGAGGCGCCTTGCGCGGCTTCGACCATCTGCGTCAGCGCGGAGGGCCGCATGCCCCAGTAATGGATGTCGGCGCCGCGCGACTTGACCGTGTAGGGCAGACCAAGCTCGGCGGCGATCCGGCCCACGGCAGGTCCGTCGGGAAAGAAGAACGAGGCATCGACAATGTCGAACGGCTCCGCCTCGTGCAATGCGCGGGCCAGCGGCAGCACCGCCTCGACAATGCGATCGGGATTGCTGTCGCCGCCGATGCGCGGGATCGTGCGGAATTGGGGATAGTGAACCGCCAGGCCGGAAAAATCGCTGGTCGCGGGAAGTTTCGCAAGGCTGCGATAGGGCTCGCGAAGGGACAGCGGCCAGGGCGGGATTCCCACAGGGCTTATCATCGTGAGCTCGACCTCGTCTTGCGTGGACGCTGCAAGCATCTGGCTGCGCACGAAATTGCCGAAGGCGGGGCGGACGGGATTCGGGAAGAGCGTACTGATCGAAAGGACTCGCATCCTGAACCTCTTAAAGCATCGCGCGGATAAGTGGGAACCGGTTATCCGCAGATGGCGATGCGCCTCACCGGGGATTTTGCATCACAGCTTGCGGACCAGCATTTCGGCAACGGCCAGCCAGGCGGGGTGCTCGATCACCACCTGCCGCTGGCCGATGCCGTGCGGGAGCAGGGCGACGCGCGTCTCGTCGCGGTCGATCATGCGACCGAAGGCGAAGCGGCCACCGGGGCGCGGGGCCAGCACGTCACGGTTGATAAGGCGCGCGTGCCCTTCGTCGGGAACTTCGCGCAACCAGACCTGATCGCCCATGCGGTACTCGCCCACGCTTGCCTCGATGGCGAGGGCCGTGAGCGTGCCGCTGCCTACCAGCGCGGTCGGCAGCACCGCGTCGCGCGGGCTTGCCAGGGGCTCGGCGCCGTTTTCCGTGATCCGGGCCACGACCTTCGGCTCGTCGGTCTGCTCACCCTTCAGCAGCAGTTGCGGTTCGACCTCGAGAGCCGCGGCGATGCGATTCATCCAGTCGAGCGACAGGTTGCGCATGCCGGTCTCGAGCCGTCCGATCGTCTGCGCGGTGGTCGGCGGATCGCAACGTTTGCCGACCTCGGCGAGGGTCAGACCCTTCTCCCGCCGCACATCGCGAATGCGGTTTATCATCGCGGAACGCTCCTGAATAACCAAATAGGTTTTTTCTTTCCTACATTATCTCTGATTTGGCAAGCGACGTCCGGCGTTGAAGTTTGCACGGTTGATGTTGGCACAAGGGGACATGCGCATGAAAAGGGTTCTGGCCGAACGCGAGCTGACAAGCGAGGGGCCGTCGCACCGGCCTGCACGCAGCAAGGGACGTAGCGCCACTGTCAATCTCGCCGAATCGCCGATCACCTGGCTGCACGCACGCGGCCACCTGTCCAACCGGCAGTTCGATGCGGGCGAACGCCTGCGCGCCGACTGGGAGCGCGCGCAGATGGCGCCCTCGATCACCATGCGCTGGGATCCGATGCGGGTGTCTGGCGGGAGCGACCACGACCTCACTCCCGGCGAGCGGCAGATCGCGGCGCGAGAGCGGTTCCACGGCGCGGTCGATCACGCTGGACCGGACCTGTCCGACGTCCTGTGGCGCGTGGTCTGCGCGGGCGAAGGCCTGCCCCAGGCCGAGAAGGCGCTTGGCTGGCCGGTACGCAGCGGCAAGCTGGTGCTGAGGATTGCGCTCGACCGGGTGGCCGACTTCTATCGCATCACCTGACTCGGCGCGATTGCGCGCACCCTCGTGCCGTGGCAATAGCCCGCCAAACAGCACGAAAGGGTCGCACCTTGCATACAGATCGCAGAAAATTCCTCGCCGGAGCCGGTGTCGGCGCCATGGCGCTGGCCTTTGCGCCGGGCAAGCTCCTGGCGCAAACGGGCGGCGACAAGGCGGTTGCCGCCCTGTGCGACCAGGTTCTGGCGGGCGATTTGCTCATCGGTCCCCTGGACGCGACCTTGCTCGGTCTCGACGTGGGCGAGCGGGCACCGCTGCGTGCGCAACTCGGACCTGCGGGCAAGGCCGACGACCTCGCGAAGAACCGCCATGCCAGAGCCATGCTGTCCGCGGCCGAGGCCATCGAGCCCTCCGGTCTGAGCGAAGTTTGGCAAGTGCGCCGCGACGTCGTGCGCGACATGCTGGAAAAGCGCCTCGCGGCCAGCAAGTTCGACATTCCCGATGTCGGCTCGCCCTATCGACTGAGCCAGCAGGACGGCGCCTATGTAACGATCCCCGACCTGCTCGATTCGGGACATCCGATCGAGAATGCCGATGACGCCGAAGCCTATCTGGCGAGGCTCGCGGCCTTTTCCGGGGTGTTGTTCGAGGAGTCCGAGGCGCAGGCCGAGGAGGCATCGCGCGGCTATCTCGCGCCGGGCTGGGCGCTCGACCTGACGGCCGGGCAGCTCGAAGCCCAGCTTGCATCCGCGCCAGCGGACAACGGCATGGTGAAATCGCTCGCCGGTCGCGCCCAGGAGAAGGGAATCGCCGGTGACTGGGCGGGCAGGGCGGGCAGGCTGCTCGAAACCGAGGTCTATCCCGCGCTGCGCGAACAGCTCGAACTCGTCAGGAAACTGCGGCCGACGACGCGCGAGGGCGACGGCGTGTGGCGCGTGCCGCGCGGCGACGAAATCTATGCCGCGGCGCTGCATGAATTCACCACCACCTCGCTGTCTGCCGAGGAAATCCACAAGGTCGGACTGGAACAGGTTGCCGAGATCAGCAGCGAACTGGATGGCATCCTCAGGAAGGCGGGGCTGACCCAGGGCACGGTTGGCGAGCGCCTGAACGCGCTCAACAAGCGCAAGGATCAGGTCTTCGCCAATACGGACAAGGGCCGCGCCGAACTGCTGGCGTCGATCAAGGCAAACATGGCGGCGCTCCACTCGAAGCTTCCACAAGCGTTTGCAACGGTTCCCAATGACCCGCTGGAAGTGCGCAGGGTGCCGCCCGAAATCCAGGATGGTGCATCGAACGGCTACTACTATCCCGCCGCGCTCGATGGCTCGCGCCCGGCGATCTACTGGATCAACCTGAAGGATACGGCCGACTGGCCAAAATATTCGCTGCCTTCTCTCACATACCACGAGGGCGAACCGGGCCATCACCTCCACCAGACGCTGGTGCAACAGGACAAGGACCTGCCCGATCTGCTCAAGAATTACTTCATCTCCTCATATGGCGAAGGCTGGGCGCTCTATTCCGAGATCATCGCCGAGGAAATGGGCGGTTATAAGGGCGTCGAGAAGGCGGGCGCGCTGCAATCGTGGCTGTTCCGCGCGGCACGACTGGTGGTCGACACGGGCCTGCACGCCAAGAAATGGAGCAGGGAGCAGGCGACCGACTATTTCGTTTCGACAGTCGCTTTCACCCGGCCGCGCTCGCAGCGCGAGATCGAGCGGTATTGTGTCCTCGTCGGGCAGGCGTGCAGCTACAAGATCGGCCAGAACGAATGGGTGCGACTGAGGAAGCTGGCCGAGAGCGAGCTGGGCAACCGCTTCGATGTGCGTCAGTTCCACGAGATCCTGAAGGAAGGCGTGATGCCTCTCGACATGCTCGACAAGCGCGTGCGCGCCTGGATCGGCAAGCAGAAGGCCGTCTAGCAGACCCGCTGGTAACGGGTGAAGGTGAGGTTCTGTTCGGCGTAGATCTTCACCCCTTCCAGCCGAAAATGCATGAACTTGTTGCCGTTCTTCTGCAGTACCATGTGGAGGAAGGTGTTCCCCGCCTTGTCTTCCAGCACCTCGTATTGTCCGGCATCCTCTTCCTGGCTGGCGCTATTGCCGAATGCGCCACCACCATTCATCGATACGCTCGATTCGGTGTAGATGTGAACATTCAGTCCGCCGCAGAATGTCGCGACATATTTCGACGCCATGCCGCCACCCGAACCGCCGTTGTAGCTCGACAGATAGACCCAGTTATAGCCTGACAAGGCTTGGGTCACCGCAGCGTTACGGCGGAGCAAGGTGCCACCGCCATAGTCGGTCCAGCCATCGTTCTGGGCAGCTGCCGGGGAGGCCAGGAGTGCTGCCGAAAAAACCAATGCGGCTAATCTGCTGACGATCAATCCAGAACGCACGCTCTGCCCCC
>JAGREJ010000045.1:6306-7455 GCA_020446595.1 Novosphingobium sp.
GCCGACCGGTCCAGATTATCGCCGATCGGGAAATTTACCAGTTGAATTCAGGGGAATGGGGCGACCGGAGGCTGGCTGGCCGGTGTCTGCCCGTTCAAGCAAGCGCGGCGGCCACGCGCTCGCGCAACATCGGAACAAGTTCGGCCTCGAACCACGGGTTGGCGCGCATGAACAGCGTGCTGCGCCATGCCGGGTGCGGCAGCGGCAGATGGCGCGGCAGGAAGCTTTCGAAGGCGCGGACGCGGTCGGCCAGCGTCATGCCTTTCGTTTCGGGCAGATAGGCGGCCTGTGCGTAGGTGCCGACCAGCAGGGTCAGCCGCAGGCCGGACGTGGCTTGCCAGATTCGATCATGCCACAGCGGCGCGCACTCCTTGCGCGGCGGCAGGTCGCCACCCTTCGCCTTGCCGGGATAGCAGAAGCCCATCGGCACCAGCGCAACCACGGCGGGATCGTGCAACTGTTCGAGCGTCAGTCCGGTCCAGTCGCGCAGGCGCGCTCCGCTGTCGTCGTCCCACGGCACGCCGCTCGCGCGGACCCGGCTGCCTGGCGCTTGCCCGACAATGGCGAGGCGGGAACTCGCTGAAAACTGCACGACCGGGCGCGGCGCGTGAGCGAGGTGCGCCGCGCAAACCGTGCAGGCGGCGATTTCCCGGTGAAGCGCGGTCAAGCGTTCGCCTCGATCATTTCGGCCAGTTCCAGCCAGCGTTCCTCCGCCGCGTCCTTATCGGCGCGCGCTTGCTCGAGCGCCTCGGTCAGCGCGGTGAATCTCGCCGGATCGCGGGTGTAGAGATCGGGATCGGCAAGCGCCGCCTCGTCGCGGGCGATGGCCGCTTCCAGTTCCTCGATCCGGGCGGGCAGCAGATCGTAGTCGCGCTGGTCCTTGTAGGAGAGCTTGGTCGACTTGGGCTTGGGCGGAGCAGGGGCGGGTGTTTCCGCCTTGTCCGGCTTTGCCGCCTTTGCCGGAGCAAGGCGCTGTTTGCGCTTCGCTTCCCAGTCGGCATAGCCGCCAGCGATAATGTCGATATGGCCCGACCCGTCGAGGCCCAAAGTGATCGTGACGGTGCGGTCGAGGAAGTCGCGGTCGTGGCTCACGATCAGCACAGTGCCGTCATAGTCGGCGATGACTTCCTGCAGGAGGTCGAGCGTTTC
>JAGREJ010000046.1 GCA_020446595.1 Novosphingobium sp.
ACCTGTTGAGCAACCGCGCCGCGAGATCCGCGTGATAGGTGAGTATGCCGGAACATCCCGCGCGCTTGAAAGCCAGCAGTGTCTCCATGACCAGCGGTTCGCGCTCGCCGATGCCTGCCGCAACGGCGGCTTCGATCATCGCGTATTCGCCGCTGACGTGATAGGCGAAGACCGGCACTTCGAAACGCTGTTTCACCGCGCTGACGATATCGAGATAGGGCAGCCCCGGCTTGACCATGACGCTGTCCGCGCCTTCGGCAATGTCCAGCGCCACTTCGCGCAGGGCCTCCTCGGTATTGGCGGGGTCCATCTGGTAGGTCTTCTTGTCGCCCTTGAGCAGGCCGCGCGAGCCGACCGCATCGCGGAACGGCCCATAGAAGGCCGAAGCATATTTTGCGGCATAGCTCATGATCTGGACATTGACGTGGCCGGCACTTTCCAGCGCCGCCCTGATCGCCCCGACGCGCCCGTCCATCATATCCGAAGGGGCAATGATGTCCGCTCCTGCCGCGGCCTGATTGAGCGACTGGCCGACCAGCACCTCGACCGTCGTATCATTGAGGACATAGCCCGCCGCATCGACAAGCCCGTCCTGGCCATGGCTCGTATAGGGATCGAGAGCGACATCGGTGAGCACGCCCACCTCGTCGCCGCAGGCATCGCGGATCGCGCGGACCGCGCGGCACATCAGGTTATCGGGATTGAGTGCTTCGGCTCCATCCTCGCTGCGTCGGTCGGCCTGCGTGTTGGGGAACAGCGCCACGCAGGGGATGCCAAGACTGACAGCCTCTTTGGCACGCGCTCCGATCAGGTCCACCGACCAGCGCGACACGCCGGGAAGCGTCGCAATCGGTTCCTCGACGCCATTGCCCTCGGTGACGAACAGTGGCCAGATCAGATCGTCGGGGCGCAAATGCGTTTCGCGATGAAGCGCGCGACTCCAGCCGCTTGTGCGCGTGCGGCGCAGCCGGGTGGATGGGAATGTTGCTTCCATGACTGTGCCGCTTGCCGCAATTACGGCAGGGCTTCAATGGGTTTGGCGCAGCATCCCGAAGCGAACCTGTTCTCCGGACCCTGCATTGAGCGCGAGCCGGTCGATTTCCCGCTGCGGTTCACTGGCCGGTGCTGCAGCGGCAGGCGCCATATTTTCCAGCGCCTTGCCGACAGGCACTTGCCTGAGCGCCTTTAGCCGGGCCTTGAACTGGGCCAGTTCCTCGCCGGAAACCTGCGGTCGGGAAAGGAAACGGACCGACAGCGGATCGATCTTGCGTCCCCCGCGATAGACCTCGAAGTGGAGATGAGGTCCGGTCGAAAGGCCGGTCGATCCCACATAACCGATAACCTGCCCGGCCCTCACGCGTGTGCCGGAGCTCACGGCAATGCTGCTCATATGGGCATAGCCCGATCCCAGCCCGCCGCCATGCTCGATACGCACATATTTGCCATGGCCGCCATGCCGTCCGGAATAGGTCACCACGCCATCGCTCACCGCGACGATCGCGCTGCCATAACTGGCTGCATAGTCGACGCCCGAATGCATCCGACGATAACCCAGAATCGGATGGCGGCGCATGCCGAAGCGCGAACTCATCCGGCCCGCGACCGGCTGGAAATAGCTGCTGGTTTGCTTGCCGACGCCCGATGCCTCGAAGAACTGCCCGTCCTTGCCCCAACGCACAAGCTGGAGACGAGGTTTCCCGCCCCGTTCGAGCCCGGCGTAGAGCAGCTCGCCGATCTGCCGCTCACCGCGTGCGGAACGCTTGTAGGCGATGACGATGTCAAAGGTGTCCTGTGCGCCAATGTCGCTTTCGATGCTGACATGCTCGTCGACGGCGCGCAGGTATTGCTCGATGGCCTTGAGCGGCGCACCGGCTGCCCGCGCCGAGCGATAGAGACCCGCCGAAGATACCGCGCCGCGAATCCGCAAGGGAGTTGCATCGACCGCTATTGGCTTGCGCTCCAGTATGAGCGCGCCCTGCTTGCGGTCGATGGCGAGATCGAGGTCGAAGCGGGCGCGGAATGCAAGCTTGTCGAGCGGCCTTGCCTGTTGCGGCCCTGGCCGCTTGCCAAGCGTTATGTCGAATTGTGTGCCCGGCTCGATCGCACCCAGCGCGACCGCGTCCGCCACCATTTGCGAGACACGCGATGCATCGGCGCCGCCAACCCCGGCGCGCTGCAACATCCGGTCGAAGCTGTCGCCTCGGCCCAGCGTTGCGACAAGCTGGATCGTCGGACGCTCCGGCGTCGATTTCAGGGAACGCACCAGCGGCGTCGCACCCATGCGGTGACCGCTGTCGGCACCCAGCGCCAGCGGCATGATCATCTGGCTGCGAAATTCCTCGCGCACCGGCCGATCGACCGGCATCGCCGTCGCTGCTTCGACCGCGGTGAGGTCGGGCCAGAACGAGACGGCGACCATGCTCAGGCCCAGCATTGTGCCGAGACCGCGGAACCACCGCCTGCTGCCGATGTCCTGTGCAAGATCGGGCGCCAGTTCGATGGCGTGGCATTTGCGCTCGATGCCGTCCCGCCATGCGCGCGCACGGCCCGCCAGTGTCATGCCGGGGTTGGAAACCACAGATTGCTCAAGCTCGATTGAGCTTGAAAACTCCGCGCCAGTGCCGGATTCCGGCTCGCGCCTGACAATCTGTCGAATTAGTTGCAACTTTCCCTGACCCCGGACTCACTGGCTGCAAGAGCGCGGATACTGGAAACGTCTTGCCGCCTTAAGGTTAATCCCTGCCTAATTTTGTGGAAATCGACACCCGGATGCGACGTGCCGAGTCTTGCGAGCGGCCACTGCCGGTGCCACATTCGCTGTCGCCATGGCCTCGTATTTCCAGCCCGGCAGTTCCTCGCAGCTCAAGGCGGTGCTGGGTCCGACCAACACCGGCAAGACTCATCTCGCGATAGAGCGGCTGTGCGCCCATTCGAGCGGCATGATCGGCTTTCCGCTGCGGCTGCTGGCGCGCGAGGTCTATGACCGGGTCTGCAAGATCAAGGGCGAGAACCGCGTCGCGCTGATTACCGGCGAAGAACGGATCGAGCCGAAGGACGCGCGCTGGCTGCTCTGCACGGCGGAAGCCATGCCTGTCACGGCCGATCTTGCTTTCGTGGCGCTGGATGAGGCGCAGCTCGCCGCCGACCGCGAGCGCGGACACATCTTCACGGACCGGCTGCTGCATGCGCGCGGTCGCGAAGAGACGATGCTGTTGGGCTCGGCTTCGCTGGAGCCAATGGTCAGGAAGGTGCTGCCTCGGGCCGAAGTGATTACGCGGCCGCGCTTCTCCACGCTCAGCCATGTCGGCGCGCGCAAGCTGTCGCGCGTGCCGCCGCGCAGTGCGATTGTCGCCTTTTCCGCCGAGCAGGTCTACGCCTTGGCAGAGATGCTGCGCCGGTTCCGGGGAGGAGCCGCAGTGGTGATGGGCGCGCTCAGCCCGCAGACCCGCAATGCCCAGGTCGAGCTCTACCAGTCGGGCGAAGTCGATTACCTTGTTGCAACCGACGCCATCGGCATGGGCCTCAATCTCGATATCGACCATGTCGCCTTCGCGGGTCTGTCGAAATTCGACGGCGTGCGGCAACGCCGCCTGACGCCCGCTGAGATGGCGCAGATAGCCGGACGCGCCGGGCGGCACCAGCGCGATGGCACCTTCGGCACCCTGTCGGGCACCCATGCCCACGATGCCGCCTTCACCGACGAGGAAGTCTACGCCATCGAGGAACACCGCTTCGCGCCGCTGACCAAACTGTTCTGGCGCGAGGCCGAGCCGCGCTTCGACGATCTCGCCACGCTGATCGCCGACCTCGAGGCGCCGCCGCAGGAGGAAGGCCTGGTTCCGGCGCCAGAAGCCGTGGATCTGGCCGTGCTCAAGCGTCTTGCCGACGAAGCCGAGATCGCACCTTCCGTTCGCGGCCCGGATCGCGTCGCCCGCTTCTGGGAAGCCTGCTCGCTGCCCGATTTCCGCCAGCAGGGGCCGGACATGCACGCGCGGTTCGTCGCGCGGCTGTGGCAGGATCTGCGCCATGGCGAACTGTCGGCCGACTATGTGGCGGGCTCGATCGCGCAGCTCGACAATGCATCGGGCGACATCGACACGCTGCAGGGCCGGATCGCGGCAATCCGCTCCTGGGCCTATGTCGCACAGCGGCCCGACTGGGTGCGAGCGAAGGACGAGATGGCAGCGCGCGCCCGCGCGGTCGAAGCAAAGCTCTCCGATGCGCTGCATGCGCGGCTGACCGAGCGTTTCGTCAATCGCCGCACCGCCGTGCTGATGAAGCGCCTCGGCGCGGATGCCGGCCTGCTTACGGTCGGCCTCGACGGCGACGACATGCTTGTCGAAGGCGAATTCATCGGCAGCTTCGAAGGCCTGCGCTTTGTCGTCGATCCGCTGGCGCGCCATGCAGACCGCAAATTGCTGCTCGCCGCCGCCGACCACCATGTGCCTGCCTTGCTAGCCAGGCGCGCCACGGCGCTGGCGCGACAGATCGATGCGGGAAGCGCCGAAATCGGCCTCGATGGTAACGTGCTGACCTGGCAGGGGGCCGCACTGGCAAGGCTGACGCCGGGCAAGAGCTTGCTGCGCCCGTCGCTGGAACTGGATCCGTCGCTTGCGGCCCTGTCGGGCGGACCGCGCGAAGCCCTGACGATCTCGCTGGAGGCATGGCTTGCGCGGCAGCTTGTCCCGCTCGATGCCTTGCGCAAGCTCGAACAGGCAAGTCTTGCCAGCGAAGGCGGCCCGGAATTGCGGGCCTTGCTGATCCGGCTGATCGAGGCTGGCGGCATGATGGAGCGGTCATCGTCCGGACTGGACAGTCTCGACAAACGCCAGCGCGGCCTGCTGGCGCGGCTGGGCGTGCGGGTCGGCGCGCTCGATCTCTATGTTCCCGCCATGCTCAAGGTTCCGGCACAGATCGCCTGGGCGGTGCTCGCGGGGATAAGTGGCAGGAAGGCGCGACCCGGCGCGGACGGCATGCCGCCGGTCGTGCCCGTTAAAGGCAAGCAGCGCCCGCCAGCCGGGTATCGCCTTGCCGGATCTCAGGCGATCCGCATCGACCTGGCCGACAAGCTGCTGCGCGAGGCGCATGCGGTTCGCGCGGCGCATGGCAAGCGCAGCTTCGCAATCGATCCCGCCAGAGCGGTTTCGACCGGACTGAAGCCTGAGAATTTCGCGCGGCTGCTGCGGCATGCGGGGTTCCGCTCTGTCGTTCCGCGGCGACTTGCCGAAGGCGAACACGGCCCACCGGCACCAGCCCGCTGGCGCTGGCGGCCGCCACGGACGCACACAGTGGCGCGAGAAAGGCCTGGCAGGATCGCGCCTGCCAGTTCGCCCTTTGCCGCGCTGGCCGAACTCGTCCCGTGAGGATCGACAAGCTCCTGTGGTTCCTGCGGTTCGCGCGCAGTCGGACCGTCGCGCAATCCATGGTTCTCGCGGGCCACATCCGGCTCAACGGCAAACGCATCGACAAGGCGCATCAGGCAGTCGCAGCGGGCGACGTCCTGACCTTGCCCCTGCCGCGCCGGGTGCTCGTCGTCGAAGTGCTGGCGCTACCGGTGCGGCGCGGTCCGGCGACAGAAGCGCAAAGCTGTTACCGGGTGCTTGACGAGGCGGGCGCGAACCCATAGCAGCGGCGAACCGAAACAAGGCTTGGAAAGGGGCTTTGCAGCTATGACCTACGTCGTCACGGATGCCTGCATCCGCTGCAAATATATGGACTGCGTCGAAGTTTGCCCGGTGGACTGCTTCTACGAAGGCGAGAACATGCTGGTCATCCACCCGGATGAATGCATCGATTGCGGCGTGTGCGAACCGGAATGCCCGGCCGACGCGATCCGCCCGGATACCGAACCCGACATGGAAGACTGGGTCGAGTTCAACCGCAAGTACTCCGAGATGTGGCCGGTGATCACCCAGCGCAAGGATCCGCTTCCCGAAGCGGAGGCGCGCGACGGAGAGACCGGAAAACGCGACAAGTACTTTTCGGAAACGCCGGGAAGCGGCGACTGAGATCGCGAATCACGCATGTGATTCGCTGCACGGAATGGTCCGTTCGCGACATTGCGGCTGTCGCGTTCAATCCATTTGTCGTGACCCCCCTCTTTTTTTGAATGCGTTTTTCTGTTATATTGTCGTCACAATAAACCGTGGATACCGGAAAACCCGCAGCTCAAGCATTCTGCGGCGTTTTTTTTGGCCGCCACTGCCGTCTCTCCGCCCCGGCCTTGATCTGGCGGCCAGACGATTGCGGAGGCGGCATCCGATGCGAGGAAGAACTGAATGACCAAGACCAAGAAGACCGATTTTCGGCCTGATGACTTCGTGGTTTATCCCGCGCACGGCGTGGGCAAGATCATTTCCATCGAGGAACAGGAAATCGCCGGCCTCAAGCTCGAACTGTTCGTGATCTCGTTCGAGAAGGACAAGATGACGCT
>JAGREJ010000332.1:0-4343 GCA_020446595.1 Novosphingobium sp.
GGCAACAATGGCGGCGACGGCTATGTCATTGCCGAGGCGATTCGTGAGCGCGGCGGGGAAGCGGTTGTCGTCGCGGCGAGCGAGCCGAAGACCGATGCGGCTCGCAATGCGCGAGACCTGTTCGGCGGCGAAGTGCTTGGGCCGGATGCAGATCCGCATGGCGAGGTGTTCGTTGATTGCCTGTTCGGCAGTGGGCTGACCCGGCCCTTGGCGCAGGATCATCTCGACCTGATGACCCGGCTTGCTGCGCGTCATCGTCACTGCGTCGCGGTCGACCTGCCCAGTGGCGTGCAGTCGGACAGCGGCATGCTGCTCAACGAAGGCTTGCCACAATTCGACCTGACGATTGCGCTCGGTGCGTGGAAATTCGCCCATGTGCTGATGCCTTCCGCCGCCATTTCAGGCGAACAGCGGCTGGTCGAGATTGGCGTGGGCGGAGTCGAGGGTGCGGCGAAATTGGTCTCAAGGCCGCGGGTTTCCGCGCCCGGCCCTGCCGCGCACAAATATACGCGCGGCCTGCTCGCGGTCGTGGCGGGCAAGATGCCCGGCGCTGCACTGCTCGCCTGCGAGGCGGCGCAGGGAGCAGGCGCGGGCTACGTCAAGCTGTTCGCCGATCAGCGCCCGCCCAATGCGCCGTTCGATCTGGTGGTGGACGAGGGCGCGCTGGCGGAGGTGCTCACCGACGACCGCAATACCGCGATCCTTTGCGGCCCCGGCCTTGGCCGCGACGGGGCTGCGCGCGAAAAGCTTGCCATTGCGCTCGCCGACCCGGTGCCTGTCGTCCTCGATGCCGATGCGCTGGTGTTGCTTGCACCGCGGCTGCTGGCCGAACGGCAGGCCGAGACGCTCGCCACCCCGCACGAAGGCGAATTGTCGAGCCTTGAGCGCAGCTTCGATTGCGACGGTTCGGGAAGCAAGGTCGAGCGGGCGAGGGCGCTGGCAAAAGCCAGCGGCATGGTGATTGTCGCCAAGGGGCCGGACACGGTGATCGCCGCGCCCGACGGGCGGCTTGCCTGTGCGCCGCGCGCAACGAGCTGGCTCTCGACAGCGGGGACGGGCGACGTTCTGGCCGGGGCAATTGCCAGTCGTGTGGCCACTGGCGTTCCGGCATTCGATGCGGCCTGCGAGGGTGTCTGGCTGCATAGCGAGGCGGCAAGGCTGTGTCCGCCTGCGTTCTCGGCCTCGCAACTGGCCGCCCGCGTGCCGGACGCGCTCGCCTCCTGTCTGTGAGCGAGACTTCCCGCATAGTCCGCATTGCCGCCAAGGGCGACGGTGTGACGGAGGATGGCAGGCACGTAGCGCGCGCAGTTCCCGGCGACGTCCTGCGCGAGGACGGGACGCTCGAGACCGGGCCGCATCATATCCAGCCGCCATGCCACCACTTCGGCAAATGCGGCGGTTGCCAGTTGCAGCATTGCGACGAGGAGACGCTGGCCGAATTCGTGACGTCGCGAGTGGTAAATTCCGCTTCAGGACAAGGGCTTGAAGCGGATCGGAACACAGCGCCGCACCTCTCGCCGCCACGCAGCCGCCGGCGGGCCACGCTCCACGCCATGCGCGCGGGCGGTCGGGTGGTTATCGGCTTTCGCGAGGCCGGGTCGCATCGGATCGT
The DNA here is from genome assembly GCA_020446595.1 of Novosphingobium sp. Classification (GTDB taxonomy): domain Bacteria; phylum Pseudomonadota; class Alphaproteobacteria; order Sphingomonadales; family Sphingomonadaceae; genus Novosphingobium. The sequence continues at coordinate 1,613 of JAGREJ010000332.1, forward strand.
CGATGTGGCCGAATGCCATGTGCTGCGGCCCGAGCTTTTCGCATTGGTCGCGCCACTGCGCGTGATGCTGGCGCAAGAGAAGGACAAGCGCCTCGCTGCCGATCTGGAAATGACCTTGGCCGATCAGGGGGTCGATCTGGGAATACGCGGGCTTGCGGTAGAGGGCCTGCAAGCCACTGAAGCCATTCTTGAATTTGCACAGTCCAACCGGCTGGCGCGGCTCACTATCGACCAGGGTTACGGGCCGGAAGCCATGTGGGAGCCCGAGCCGGTGACCGTTACGCTCGGCGGCGTTCCTGTCGCGCTGCCACCCGGTGCATTCCTTCAGGCAACGGAGGATGGCGAGGCGGCGCTGCTGGCGGCTGCGACCGAATGGCTGGCGGGTGCGGGCGCGGTTGCCGACCTGTTTTCCGGCCTCGGCACCTTCGCTTTCGCACTGGCCAAACAGGGTGCGAAGGTGCTTGCAGCCGAAGCCGATCAGGCCGCGCATCACGCTTGCAAGGGCACTGCATCGCGCTTGCAACTGCCTGTCCACGCTCTGCATCGTGACCTGTTTCGCAATCCGCTTCGCCCCGACGAACTCAACCGTTTCGCCGGGGCGGTGCTCGACCCGCCGCGTGCAGGAGCGAAGGAACAGGTCCGCCAGATCGCCGGGTCGCAAGTGCCGCGCGTGGCATACATCAGCTGCAATCCGTCAAGCTGGGCGCGCGACGCGGCGACACTTGTTGAGGGTGGTTACCGGCTTGCGGAACTGCGCCCGGTCGGACAGTTTCGCTGGTCGACGCATGTCGAGCTGGCGAGCCTGTTCGTGAGAGGGGATTAGGGCATGGCGCAGACCAATCCATCGGTGAGGATCGCGCGCGCGCCACAGGGGCTCCCGACCCGTGAGGATTTCGCGCTTGTCGATGAGCCGATACCGGTTCCTGCCGAAGGCGAGGTGCTGTTCCGGGCAGTCTACATGTCGCTCGACCCCTCGATGCGGCGCAAGCTGCCGGGGCCGCAGGGCGCGCCGGGGCCGTTGGGCGGGACGCAACGGGTCGGAGACCTGATGATCGCGGGCGTGCCGCCGCCCTCGCTGGGCTACATGAGCGGACTGGTCGGGCAAGTCGTGGAATCGCGGCATCCCGATTTTACGCAGGGCGATCTGGTGCAGGGCGGATGCTGGTGGCAGCACTATCAGGTGGTGCAGGGCCACTCGCTGGAGAAGCTGCCCGCCGAGACGAAGCTTTCCGAGGCGCTCGGCCTGCTGGGTCAGCACGGCTTCGTTGCCTGGGTCGGCATGCGCAATATTGGCAATGCCAAGCCGGGTGAAACCGTGCTGGTCTCGGCGGCGGGCGGCGCGATCGGCATGATCGCGGGCCAGCTCGCCAAGGCCGATGGAGCGCGTGTCATCGGAATCGCGAGCGGCGACAAGGTTGCCTACGTGGTCGACGAACTGGGTTTCGACGCCTGCATCGACCGCACGAACGAAGACGTGGGCGAGGCGCTCGACCGGCTCTGCCCGGACGGGATCGATGTCTATTTCGACAATGTCGGCGGCCAAGTCATGCTCGCGGCCTATGACCGGATGGCCGATTTCGGGCGGATAGTGATTTGCGGCATGGCCTCGGAATACAACGCCGTCGAGTTGCCCTTCGGCGCGTCACTGCGTCCGGTCCTGCGCAAGCGGCTGAGGATCGAGGGTTTCGTCGTCTACGACCACTACGCAGATCAGTTCGCCGAATTTCAGGCCGAGATGAAGGCGCTGATCGCGGAAGGCCGGATGAAATACCGTATCGAAGTGATTGACGGGTTCGAAAACGCGCCAGAGGCCCTCGCAAGGCTGCTCGACGGGCGAAACAAGGGCAAGATGATCGTCCAGCTTGCCCCTGATCCGACCGGGTAACGCTCACTTCCTTCGCCGCGTCGTGGCTGGTAGGCTGCATCGCGCGGATCGGGCTGCACAAAGAGCGCCCGACCAGGGGACAGGAGATGCAGATGGCGTCGCGAACTGCTGCCGGATCTGGCCGTGAGGAAGACGTTCAATACATGAGCGGCGGCCGCAGCTTTCAGACCGATTGCAGCGTGCTGCGTTCGACCTCGAAATACCTGAACAGTCCGCTAATCCGCGACCTCTATTGCAACGAGGGTCTGCGCCTGTCCGGCCCTGACGTGACGACCACCACGCTGATCCCGCAGTATTATGACGCCTTCGACGCCATACGCGACGAGGACGACGTCGCTCGCATGTTCAGCGAGGACGCCGAGCGATTGCCGGACCTGCGCGCATGGCTCGACGAGCGGCACGTGCGCAACGTTACCATCGACGATGTGCGAGATTGCGCGCCGGGCACGCTGGGGCACGGCATCCGGGAACTGCTCGAAGCCGGATTCACGCTCCAGTTCGCCCATCTCGGTGTGGCCGAGAGCGACTATGACTACATGCGCAAGCGGCGCGCGCAGCTTCACGATTTCGAGCATATCGTGACCGGCCTTGGGCCGACCATGCCGGGAGAGATCGCGCTTTACATAGCGCACATGACGTCAAGCAGCCGCTACTTCCAGCCCGGTCTCGCCAAGGAGACTTCGCTGGTTTCCAGCTTCCTTTCGACGACCTGGATCCTGAGGACCGCGCTCCATTATCCCGAGGCGATGGAGGCGATCTGCGATGCGCTGGAGAAGGGCGCGCGGCTTGGCAGGGCCATGCAGCGCCCGTTCTATATGGAGCGATGGGAAGACTATTTCGACTGGC
>JAGREJ010000332.1:4405-5413 GCA_020446595.1 Novosphingobium sp.
TGGGACTGGCAGGAGCCGTGAGGCAGCTACTCAGAACATCACCATCGCTGCCCGCGCGACCAGCGCCATCAGCACGAAGCTCGACAGGGCGAAGACCATGAAGCGCAATTGCACCTTGTTGATCGTCGCCTGGATGATCGAGTGCACTACACGCAGCACCACATAGGCCCAGCCGAGCTGCATGTTGAGCCCGTCGCCTTCGCCGATGATCGCCAGCACAATCGCCACGGCATAGAACACCGTCGGCGCTTCGTGCAGGTGATTGTAATTATGCGCTTTCCACATCACCTGCGGCGGCAGAACGGTATCCAGCCCCTTGGTCGGATCGTGCACGAGATCGTCGGGATCGACCTTGGCCGCGCTCAGCGCAGGGATGCGGGTGCCGTAGAGCCAGAACCACATCACCATGGTCCATGCCGCGAGCGCGACGACGGGTTGGAGAATGCCCATTCCGATCATGTCGATTTTTCCTTTCCGCCAGCGTCAGACCGAAGGCAGCGACAGCACGGCGAGCAAGGCGCGCACTGCCAGCACCGTCATGACCAGACTTGAAATGCCGAAGATCATGCCGCGCACCGGCACCTTGTTGACCGTCGCCTGGAATATCGAATGGACAATCCGGATGGCGACATAAGCCCATGCCAGCGCCACATCGAGCGGCGAAAAGGCGCTCAGCGCAAGGATGAAAACGGCGACGTAGAAGATTGTCGGCTGTTCGAGCAGGTGGACATAATTGTGCGCTGGCCAGTCTTCCTTCGGTCCGACTACCTTCGCCAGATCGGCGCCACGCGCTCCGGGATGCTGGCTGAGATCGATATTGTGCCGCTTGAACATCTGCACACGGTCGAAAAGCATCCAGAACGCCATGACCATGGTCCACACCACGAGCACGGCGGCTGGCAGAAGAATTTCCTTCATGGCGAGACTCCCCCCTCGATTCCTCCTGATCGGGAGCCTGCCCGCGAACCGCGCACCTGTCAAAGCGGCAATGGACTTTCACCTGTCACG
>JAGREJ010000333.1 GCA_020446595.1 Novosphingobium sp.
ACTGGCGCGCGCATGCCGCGCAAGCTGGCGAAGCGTTATGCCGCCCTGCTCGGCGAGACTCGCACAGGCGAGATCGCAGTGCTTCCCTCGATGCTGTTTCGCTCCGAAAAGGAGCCGGACGACAAGGCCGTGGCGGCCTACTACGCCAAGAACAGCGATGACTTCATCCGGCCCGAGCGCCGCGTGATCCGTTATGCGACCTTCGGGATCGAAGGTCTGGCCAAGGCGCCCGCCCCCACCGAGGCGGAGATTGCTGCGCGCTACAAGGCCAATTCCGCGCTCTATGCGGCAAGCGAGAAGCGGCGCGTAACCCAGCTTATCGTTCCGACCGAAGAGGCCGCCAAGGCGGTCGTCGCCGAGGTTGCGGGCGGCAAGTCGCTGGAAGCATCGGCCAAGGCTAAGGGCCTGGAGGCGAGCAAGCTCGAAGGTCTGTCCAAACAGGAAATGTCCAGCCAGTTCTCGCCCGCTCTCGCTGCGGCGGTGTTTGCAACCGGTCGCGGACAGCTGGCCGCGCCTGCCAGAAGCGATCTTGGCTGGCACGTCGTGCGCGTAGAGGCCATCGACGCCCGTCCGGCACGCACGCTCGATCAGGTACGCGGCGAAATTACGGCTGCGATCGCAGCGGAGAAGAATCGCACCGCTGTCACTGACGCGCTCGAAGAGATCGAGAGCGAGCTCGATGGCGGCGGCAGCCTGGTCGAGGTCGCCAAGCGGCTTGACGCGAAAGTGACGTCGACGCCGCCGCTGACGGCGGATGGCAAGGTCTATCTCAAGCCCGGAGCGACGGCTCCCGAAGCACTGCAACCGGCGCTGCAGACCGCCTTCGCCATGGAAACCGAGGAGCCGCAGCTTGCCGAGATCGAACCGGGCAAGACGTTCCTGATCTACGACGTCACCGATATTGCCGAGTCCGCGCCAGCCCCGCTCAAGGAAATCGAGCCCACGGTGAAAGCTGCTCTCGTCGCCAGCAAGGCATCGGCCAAAGCGCGCGAGTCAGCTCGCGAGGTTCAGGCGGCGATGGCCAAGGGCAAGTCGCTCGCCGAGGCCATGCGCGCGCTCGGTCGCCCGCTCCCCCCGGCTCAGACCGTGAAGATGAGTCGGCCCGAACTGGCGCGCCTGCAACAGCAGCAGCGGCAGGTGCCGCCGCCGATCGCATTGATGTTCAACATGGCCAAGGGAACGGTGAAGGTGCAGCCCGCTCCGAACAATCAGGCCTGGTTCGTGGTCTCGCTCAAGGACATCGCACCGGGCAAGGTCGAGGACGGCGACAAGACGATCGAGGCAGCAAGCGGACAATTGGGCGCAATGCTCGCCGCAGAATATTCCGATGCCCTGGGCCGCGCCATTCGCGACGAGGTTGGCGTCGAACGCAATTCCGCGGCCATCAATGCAGTGCGCGCGCAGCTCGCGGGTGAGAGCTGATCCTGACCGCGATGGCCGATTCGCTTGAAACCTGCCGTGAGACGGCGCTTGCCCAGCTTGCGCAGGGGCAGCCCGCGCTCGTCTGGCGAAAGCTTGTCGCCGACACCGAGACCCCGGTCGGCGCGGCGCTCAAGCTGTTCGAGCCGGGACGCGGCGATTTCCTGCTCGAATCGGTCGAAGGCGGCGAGGTGCGCGGGCGCTACAGCCTGATCGGACTCGATCCCGATCTGGTCTTCCGGGCGACCGGGGCACGTTGCGAGATCAACCGGCAATGGCTCGGCAACCGGGACGCTTTCGCCGCGCTCGAGGGCAACAGCCTCGACGAACTGCGCGCGCTCGTTGCCTCCTGCCGTATCGACGTGCCTGACGAACTTCCTCGCGCATTGGCCTGCCTGGTCGGCTATTTCGGCTATGAGACCATCGGTCTTGTCGAAGATCTGCCGCGCGCACCCGAGAGCGCGCTGGCCTTGCCCGACATGCTGTTCGTGCGCCCGACCGTGATCCTCGTGTTCGACGGCCTTACGGACGAGATGTTCTGTGTCGCCCCGGTCTGGCCCTCTGACCGCGCACCGACGGCTGCCGTGGAACTGGCCGGAGACCGGATCGAGGGGGTGCTTCGTCGCCTTGCCGATCCGATCCCGCGCTCGCCCGATTCGGTTCAGTTACCCGACCCGGAACGCCAACCGGTCATGACGGCGGACGACTACAAGGCGATGGTGCTGCGCGCGAAGGACTACATCGAGGCGGGCGACATTTTTCAGGTCGTGCTGGCGCAACGCTTCACCTGTCCGTTCGAATTGCCACCGATGGCGCTTTACCGGGCGCTGCGACGGGTGAACCCCTCGCCGTTCCTCTATTTCCTCGACCTGCCGGGCTTCGCCATTATCGGCTCCAGCCCGGAGATTCTGGTGCGGGTGCGCGATGGCGACGTCACCATTCGTCCTATCGCCGGAACCCGACCGCGCGGCGCAACGCCCGAGGAAGACAAGGCCAACGAGGCCAGCCTCCTCGCCGATCCCAAGGAGCGCGCCGAGCACCTGATGCTGCTCGATCTGGGCCGCAACGACGTCGGCAGGGTTGCCGAGGCCGATACGGTGCGAGTTACCGAGAGTTACACCATCGAGCGTTACAGCCACGTCATGCACATCGTCTCGAACGTCGAGGGGCGGCTCGATACGGCCAGCCACGACGCCATCAATGCGGTGTTCGCGGGCTTTCCGGCAGGAACGGTCAGCGGTGCGCCCAAGGTTCGCGCCTGCGAGATCATCGCCGAACTGGAGCCGGAAACGCGCGGCGCCTATGCGGGCGGGGTCGGCTATTTCGCGCCTGACGGATCGGTGGACAGCTGCATCGTACTGAGGACTGCAGTGGTGAAAGACGGCGTGATGCACGTTCAGGCCGGCGCGGGCATCGTCGCCGATTCCGACCCTGACTACGAACATGCCGAATGCATGGCCAAGTCGAACGCGTTGTTCGCCGCCGCGCGTGAGGCCGTGCGCGTTGCGGGCGAGCCGGGGTTCGGGCAATAGGCGCGCCATGGTCCGTGAAAATCACATATTGGTCATCGACAACTACGACAGTTTCACCTGGAACCTGGTCCATTACCTCATGGAACTGGGCGCTCCGGTGGATGTCGTGCGCAACGATGCCATTTCGGCGGGACAGGCGCTGTCGAGCGGAGCCAGCGGCTTCCTGATCTCGCCCGGCCCCTGCACGCCGAACGAGGCTGGGATCAGCCTCGATCTCGTCGCCGCCTGCGCCGATGCGGGCAAGCCGTTGCTCGGCGTGTGCCTCGGCCACCAGTCCATAGGCCAGCATTTCGGCGGCACGGTCGCGCGCGGCGGGCTGATGCACGGCAAAACCTCGCCGGTCACGCATGACGGCAGCGGGGTGTTCGCCGGGCTGCCCTCGCCGTTCACCGCGACCCGCTATCACTCGCTGATCGTCGAGGACATTCCCGAAAGCCTCGCGGTCAACGCGACCTCGGACGACGGGCATGTCATGGGCTTCAGGCACAAAAGCCTGCCGATCCACGGCGTTCAGTTCCATCCCGAAAGCATCGCGACCGAGCATGGGCACGACCTGCTCGCCAATTTCATGCGCCTTTGCGGGCTTGAGCCACTGGTGCGCGCGGCATGACCCAGGCGATCGAAGCGTCGCGGGCGCTGTTCGGGCGCATGCTCGACGGGCTGATGACTGACGAGGAGATCAAGCGGACATTG
>JAGREJ010000334.1 GCA_020446595.1 Novosphingobium sp.
CCCGCATCCTAGTAAGCGCTGATCTCACCCCTTGGCAGCGAAAGCCTCGTCCCACTGGTCATAGGCTTCGAGCGCCTGGGCCGCATACATCGCCGATGGCCCTGCCTCCATGTAGATCGCCAGACCCACGGTCTCGGCAATCTCCTCGCGGCTCGCGCCCTGCTTGCGGGCGGCGGCGACATGATAGGTCACGCAGGGATCGCAGCGCACCGCAACCGATATGGCGACCGCCATCAGCTCCTTGGTCTTGGTGTCGAGCGCGCCCGCTTCCAACGCCGCAGCGCCCATGTCGTGAAAGGCCTTCATTGGGCCGCTCGCGGACTTGTGAAGCTCGCCAACAGCCGGATTGAGGGCCTTGGCCATTCCCGGCCAGTCCTTGAAACTGCTTTTCGCCATCTCGGAAAACTCCTTCTGCGAGGGCGTTTAGCCGCAGGACGAGACGGGAAATATGCGCTGGATCAATTCAGCCCTTCTTGAGGTGCCGCCTGCCCAGCAGTTCCGCGATCTGCACCGCATTGAGCGCCGCGCCCTTCCTGAGGTTGTCGGAGACGCACCACAGCACGAGACCGTTATCGACGGTCGGATCCTCGCGCACGCGGCTGACATAGGTCGCGCCGTCGCCCGCGCATTCGACGGGCGTGATGTATCCCCCATCCTCGCGCTTGTCGACGAGCAGGCAGCCGGGCGCTTCGCGCAGGATGTCCTGCGCCTGCCTGGCGGAAATCTCGTTCTCGAACTCGATGTTGATGGCTTCGGAATGGCCGACGAAGACCGGCACGCGCACGCAAGTCGCGCTAACCTTGATCTTGGGGTCCATGATCTTCTTGGTCTCGACGACCATTTTCCACTCTTCCTTGGTCGAACCGTCGTCGAGGAAGGAATCGATGTGCGGAATCACGTTGAAAGCGATCTGCTTGGTGAACTTGCGCGGTTCGACCGGATCGCCGACGAAAATCGCGCGGCTCTGTTCGAACAGTTCGTCCATGCCCGCCTTGCCCGCGCCCGAAGTCGACTGGTAGGTCGAAACGACCACCCGCTTGATCGTCGCGGCATCGTGCAGCGGCTTCAACGCCACCACCATCTGCGCGGTCGAGCAATTGGGATTGGCGATGATGTTCTTCGCCTTGTAGCCGTCGATGGCGTCTGGGTTCACTTCCGGCACGATCAGCGGCACGTCGGGGTCCATGCGGTAGAGCGACGAGTTGTCGATCACCACGCAGCCCTGCTCGGCGGCCTTGTGCGCATAGATCTGCGTTGGCCCCGATCCGGCGGCGAACAGGGCAATGTCCCAGCCGGTAAAATCGAAATGCTCAAGGTTCTTGCACTTGAGCATGCGCCCGGTCTCGCCGAACTCGATCTCTGTTCCGGTCGAACGCGGCGAGGCGACCGCCGCGATCTCGTCGCAGGGAAATTCGCGCTCGGCGAGGATCGCCAGCATCTCGCGCCCGACATTTCCCGTCGCCCCGACGACGGCTACCCGATAACCCATGCTACATTACTCTCGATAGGCAAACGGCCGGTCTCCCTGTCAGGAGCCGGCCGCTGCAATTCGTCAAACAGACTTGCTTGCGCGGATCACTCCGCCGCTGCCGTCTCCTCGGTGCGGTTGACCTTGCGCTCGGCGATGCGGGCACGCTTGCCGGTGCGGCCGCGCAGGTAATAGAGCTTGGCCCGGCGCACAACGCCACGACGCACCACGGTGATGCTGTCGAGGTTCGGCGAATAGAGCGGAAAAACGCGCTCGACGCCCTCGCCGAAGCTGATCTTGCGCACGGTGAAGTTGGAGCCCATGCCGCGATTGTTACGGGCGATGCACACGCCTTCGAAGTTCTGCACGCGGGTGCGCGTACCTTCGACGACCTTCACGCCGACACGCAGGGTGTCGCCCGGACGGAATTCGGGGATATCCTTGGCGGCCTTGGCAATTTCCTCGGCCTCGATCTGCTGGATCAGGTTCACTGGTCCAAGTCCTTCTTTTCACGCTGCGCGCCAGAGGCAGACTGGTCCCGAGCGCCCTCGTGGCGCTCCCAAAGGTCCGGCCTGCGTGACCGTGTGTCTTGTTCGCTGCGTTGCTTGCGCCACGCCGCGATTTTCGCATGATCCCCCGATCGCAGCACTTCAGGGATCGTGCGCCCTTCCCATTCGACAGGTCGGGTATAGTGCGGATACTCGAGGAGGCCGTTCTCGAACGATTCCTCGGCACCGCTTGAAGGCGCGCCCATTACGCCGGGAAGCAGCCGAATGCAAGCGTCAAGCAGCATGAGCGCGGCTGGCTCTCCACCGGACAGCACAATGTCGGCGATGGAGACTTCCTCGATCCCGCGCGCTTCGAAAATCCGCTCGTCGAATCCCTCGAAGCGGCCGCAAAGGATAGTAACGCCGTGGCCGGCGGAAAGCTCGCGCACACGGGCCTGGGTGAGCGGCTTTCCGCGCGGCGTCATGGCGATGACCGGGCAGCCGGGATGCAATGCCCTCGCGTGGTCGATGCAGGCTGCCAGCACGTCGGCCTTGAGGACCATTCCTGCCCCTCCACCAGCGGGCGTGTCATCGACGGTGCGGTGCCTGTCGGTCGCAAAATCGCGGATTTGCACGGTGTCGAGCGACCACAGCCCCTCTTCCAGCGCCCGGCCTGCCAGCGATAGGCCCAGCGGTCCGGGAAACATCTCGGGATAGAGCGTCAGGATTGTCGCAGTGAAGGTCATCGCCACGCTTTGCTCGCATTGACCTTCCCAATGCAAGCGCGGCTCGTATCACGCCCGCGCCAGGAATGCGTCGAGCTTGTCAAAGCTGCCGCTCCAGCCGCCGGTCATCGAAGCCATTTGGCTGGCGAATTCGGCAAAGGCTTCTGGCGTTCCCTCGATGGGCTTCCAGCTCAACGTGACCACGGTTTCATCGCCATCGGCGACAAAATCGACAGTCGTCATCAAGGTAAGCGGCCAGTGATCGAAGAACGGCGCGCCGATCTTGGTGCCCTGCGGATCGCAGAAGCTCTGCTCCCAAGCGATCCGCGACGGCGGGCGGATCTCTCGCCAAACCATGAGCGAATACATTTCGGGGTAGCCTTCACCGGTGGAGCGGGAAATCGAATGTTCACCCTCGGCGATGCGACCTTCGACGATTTCGGCTTTCGAACCTGTTGGCCCTGACCATTCCACCATCTTTTCCGGATCGGCCCAGGCATCGAAGACCTGTTCGATCGGCGCGGCAAACCGCCGGGTGATGAGAAATTCGGGAACGGTGTCGGTCATTCGCTTTGGTCCTTTTCGGTTGTCTGCGTGGCCAGGAAGGCATCGAGCCGGTCAAACCGGTCGGGCCAGTAGTTCGCCATTTCCTCGATGAAACGCCGCGCGTCGGTCAGACCGCTGGGCTTAAGGCGGCGCGGTCGTAACTGACCGGCACGGCCTGTTTCGATGAGTCCGGCGTCCTCCAGCACCTTGAGATGTTTGGAAATCGCGGGCTGGCTGATGCGGAATGGAGCGGCGAGATCGGATACGCTCGCCTCGCCCTGTGCAAGGCGCTGAATGATTGCCCGTCGCGTCGGATCGGCCAGGGCGGCGAAGGCACGGTCAAGCGAATCATCCATCGCTACCTATTTATATAACTAAGTGGTTATGTAAATGTCATTCGACAAAGGCGTGGGCGATCACCACACGCTCACCGTCCCATTCGGGAACGGCCGCTTCGATCATCGGCACCATGAAGCGTTTGCCGTCTGGCTTCTCTATGTCGAGAATGTCGCCCGCGCCGAAATTTTCGACCGCGACCACTGTGCCCAACGCTTCACCGGCATCCGAGATCGCCGCAAGGCCGATCAGGTCGGCATGGTAATATTCGCCCGCATCCAACGGCGGCAGGTCAGCGCGTGGCACGGTCAGCTCGGTGCCGCGCAGCGCCTCGGCCATGTTGCGGTCAGTGACTTCGGCAAAACGAGCGATTGCCCCGCCCTTGCCGTCGTCGCGCAGCTTCTTGAGGGTCAATGCTGAATCGTTGAAGGCGCGGAATCGCTTGAGCGACGCCACGCCTTCTCCGAACAGTTTGAGACGAACCTCGCCCGTTACGCCATGCGCGCCGGTGATGACGGCAAGCGTGACGGGCCGGTCCATGGCCTCGCCTTAGCCCTCGGCCTTTTCCTCGCCGGAATCCTCGGCCGGAGCTTCCTCGGCAGCAGGAGCTTCTTCGGCAGGCGCTTCCTCGGCTGTCGGGCCGCCTTCGGAAACTTCCTCGGCGATCGCGGCGGCGTCTTCGGCGCTGGCGTCAGCCGGAACTTCCTCGGCCACCGCGTCCGCAACGGCTTCCGCGGTGTCGTCGCTCTTCACCGAACCGGTAGCATCACTCTCGGCATCGGCGGGCGCATTGGCGGCTTCCTCGGCGGCAGCGAGCTTCGCGGCCTTTTCCTCGGCGCGTTCCTTGGCCTTCTCGCCCGGCTCGGCCTTGTTCGGGTTGTTGCGCGCGGCGCGCTCCTTGATCCCGGCGGCATCGAGGAATCGGGCGACGCGGTCCGACGCCTGCGCGCCGACACCCAGCCAGTAACGCGCGCGCTCCTCGTTGAGCTTCACGCGTTCGGGGTTGTCCTTGGCGAGCAGCGGATTGTAGGTGCCGATTTGCTCGAGATACTTGCCATCGCGCGCCGAGCGGCTGTCAGCCACGACGATCCGGTAATAGGGGCGCTTCTTGGCGCCACCGCGCGAGAGACGAATTGCAACTGCCATTGTGTTGACCTTCCTTGTGAAATTCTTGAATTGAAATCGTTATTTCTTGAGTAGATTGGCAATGTCGGGCGGCAGGCCCTTCGGCCCGCCGGTCAGCCCCGGCATGACGGCGTCCATGCCGCCCGCGCCGAACATCGCGCCCAGCCCCTTGAGGCCGCCCATCTTCTTGATCTGCTTCATGGCGCGGCCCATCTCCTGGTGCATTTTCAGCACCTTGTTGAC
>JAGREJ010000335.1 GCA_020446595.1 Novosphingobium sp.
GGCAGTTCCCGCCCACGTCCCCGGTGATCGGGTCATCGATCTGGACGTCTACAACCCGGCGCCGGAGTGTGACGATCCGGTCGAGGCGTGGAAGGCTTTGCATAACCGCGATGAGGCGGTGCTGTGGACGACCGGCAACGGTGGACACTGGATTGCCACCCGCGGAAGCTCGATCGCCGCGATCCTGAACGATCACGAGAGCTTCTCTTCCAATGTCCTGATGGTGCCGAGGGAGCGCGGCCTGTCCAACCTGCTGCCCACCGCTGCCGATCCGCCGCGTCACCGCCCGTTTCGCATGGTCATCCAGCAGGCTTTCACCCCCGCCTCCGTCCGGGCGATGGAGCAGGGTATCCGCGATCTCAGCCGCGCACTCATCGCCGGGATCGCGCCAAAAGGCGAAGCGGATTTCATGAAGGACTTCGCCTCGCGCCTGCCGACCGGCGTGTTTCTGCAGATTGCGGACCTGCCGGTCGAGGATTTCGACCTGCTCTACGGCTGGATGGAAGCCGTGATGCGGCCCGATGGATCGGCCGATCAGGCCGACCTGATGCAGCGGTTTTCCGATTACCTCGTGCCGATCCTGCGCGAGCGCAAGGCGAATCCCGGCGATGACGTGCTCAGCGCGATCGCCACGGCGGATATCGGCGGTCAGCCGATCACCGACGAAGACGCGATCAACATGGGGACCACGCTGCTGCTCGGCGGCCTCGATACAGTCGCCGCGCTGATGTCGTTCGTCTGGAACCATCTCGCCCGCGATCCGGCGTTGCAGAAGCTGCTCGCGGACAATCCAGACCGCATTCGCGACGCGGTCGAGGAATTCTGCCGTCGCTTTCCGGTAGGGACCAACACGCGTGTGACCGCTCGCGATACAGAGATCGACGGGGTGACTATCAGGGCGGGCGATCTGGTGACGACCCCGCAGATCCTTCATGCGATCGATGGCCGGGAATATCCCGATCCGCTTACCTTCGACATCGACCGGCAGACGGGCGGCTACTCATCGTTCGGCCACGGGGTCCACCGCTGCCCCGGCTCGTTTCTCGGCAAGGTCGAACTGCGCGTGGCGCTGGAGGAATGGATCGCCGCGATCCCCGAATTCGGTATTGCGCCCGGAGCCCGCGTGAAAGTGACGCCGGGCGTCACGGCAGGCATTTTCAGCCTGCCGCTGGCATGGGCAGTGGCAAACTGATGGCAACCGATCACGATACCTCGCTCGACCCAGAAAGCAGTGGCCGCATGGCCGATGTCTGCGCCATTCTCGCGGGCGATACGGTCCCGCCCCCCGAGGAATATTTCGACAGCGGTAGCGAGAATCCGGGCAGCGAACCAGTCTCCAAGCAATGCATGATCGATCCGGGCTATGCCCGGGCCGAGGCACGCCACCTCTGGCGCAAGGTCTGGCAAATGGCCTGCCGCGAGCGCGCCATTCCCGAAGTGGGCGACTATGCAGTCTACGACGTGCTCGACCAGTCGGTCATCGTGGTGCGCACCAGGCCGGACCGGTTTTCCGCTTTCCACAATGTTTGCCAGCATCGCGGCATCAAGCTGGTGACCGAGCCGGGTTCGCTTGGCGAAAAAGGCCAGTTCATGTGCCCGTTTCACGGCTGGTGCTACGACAAGCAGGGCAGGCTCAAGGCCATGCCGCGTGCGTGGGATTTTCCCTCGCTCGATCCGGCGAAAGTCGCGCTGCCGCCGGTCAGGGTCGATAGCTGGGACGGCTGGATATTCGTCAATTTCGATCCCGACGCCAGGCCGCTCGCGGACTTCCTCGGCGACATGCTGCCGCGCCATTTCGCCCTGTGGCCGCAGTCCGAGCGCCATCTGGTCAGCCATGCTGTAAAGGTCATTCGTTGCAACTGGAAAGCCGCGTTCGAGGCCTTTCTCGAAGTCTATCATGTGCCGGTCACGCATCCCTCGGGTGGCAAGTTCGCCACCGACATCGCGACGAAATACGACGAATTCGGCCCGCATGGCCGGATGCATCTGGTAAAGTTCTATGCGCCCAAAGGGGTGTCGGAGCAGGAGCTTGTCGATCACTGGATCGGCATGGGACTCGCGGCCGGTAAAGACGAGATTCCGCAGGCTCCCGAAGGCGGCAAGGCACGCGGCGTGCTCGCCGACTATCAGCGCGATCAATACTCCAGACGCACGGGCAAGGATTTCAGCCGCTACAGCGATGCCGAAATGCTCGATACGCTCGAATATTTCGTGTTCCCGAATTTCGCGCCATGGGGTGGCTTCGGAACCAACCTTGCCTATCGCGTCCGGCCCAACGGTTTCGATCCCGATTCCTGCCTGTTCGAAGTGATGGTGACCGCGCCCGATCCTGCGGGAGAGAAGCCCGCCGACGCGCCGCTCACCGTACTGCCCGAAGGAACGTCGTGGATGGAAGCGCCGGGTATGAGCGGGCTTGGCGCGATCCTCGACGAGGATGTCGCGAACCTTGAACGCGTCCAGCAGGGGCTGCATTCGGACGGCTATCAGATGATGCATTTCGCCCGCTATCAGGAGCGCATCATTCGCCACTTGCACAGGACCGTCGATGCCTGGCTCGAAGCTGGCAAAGGGTGATAGCGAACGTGGTCAGCATCACTTTTACAGATCAGCTCGGCGATTCTACCGAGATCGTGCACCAGCCGGGGGGCAGCCTGATGGAGGCCGCTGTCGAACACGAAGTGCCGGGAATCGAGGCGCAGTGCTACGGCGCGGGCGTCTGCGGCACCTGTCATGTCTATGCCGAGCCGGACTGGTTCGAAGCGACCGGCAGCAAGAGCGACTGGGAACAGGCCATGCTCGATGCCCTGCCCCTCTCACGCCCGCATTCGCGCCTGTCTTGCCAGATCGTGCTGTCCGACCGGATCGACGGGGCGCGATTCATCATTCCCGAGCGCCAGGAGTCGCTTGAATGACAGCGCAAAGTGAGAGCGAACTGCGCTTCGACGGGCGCGTGGCGCTGATTACCGGTGCCGGGCGGGGAATGGGCCGCGCTCATGCCGAATTGCTCAGCGCACGCGGCGCGACCGTAGTCGTCTGCGACCATGGCACCGCATTCGACGGCAGCGGCAGCGACGCCAGCGTGGCGCACGAGGCTGCCGAAGCCCTGATCGCCTCTGGCGGCAAGGCAAGCGCCTGGACCGCCGATCTCACCGGGGAAGAAGGCGCGCGCGGTGCGGTGCGCCACGCCCTTGCCGAACATGGCCGGCTCGACATCATCGTCCACAACGCCGGTTTCTCCCGCAGCGTCCCCTTCGCGCAGAGCCGGATCGAGGATCTCGACGACCTTTACGCCATCAATACCCGCGCCGCCGCCCTGATGGTCAGCGAAGCCTGGCCATCGATGGTGGCGCAGAATTTCGGACGAGTGGTCTTTGTCGGCTCGACCGCGATGTACGGCATGTCCGACGCCGTCTATTACGCCACGATCAAGGCGTCCTATCTGGGCCTCACCCGCAGCCTCGCGGAAGCCGGACGCGAACACGGCATTGCCGTCAATCTCATCGGCCCCAGCGCCGTCAGCCGCCTCGCCGACACGATGGACGAGTCCGAGTTCAAGACTTGGTTCTTCGAGACCATGCGGCCCGAACTGGTGAGCGCGCTGGTCGCCTACCTTTCGCACGACAAGGCAACGGTGAACGGAGCAAGCTTCGCCGTTGCCGGAGGCCGCGTGGCGCCGATCCTGATGGGTGAGGCACAGGGCTTTGTCGACAGGGAACTGACGCCCGAGCGTGTCATGCAAGCCATGTCGGCGGCGGAAGACGAAACGGGGTTCGAAGCCTTTCCCGACTACGTCTCGTCGGCGGCGCGGCTGATGGACCTGCTGGGTTATTCGCCCGGCGGGGAACTTGCACCCCTGTCGTTTTCAAGGCCGGACGAATAGTCGGGAAGCTTGCAGCAGGTGCAAGATATTCAGAAGGGCAGACAATGCCAAAACTGAAATGGCAAAGCTGCATCAGGACAAGAACGATAACGAGCCCGAACGTTCGGCCGGCAAGAAGGCCCGGCTTGACAAGCAGCCCTAGCTCAGATTTGGCATGGCCTTTGAAAACCAGATGACCAATTGCGGATGCCACCATTAGGCTGGGTTGCATCCTCGCGATGTGGCAGGCTTCCGAAGCCGAGGGCTGACCGGGTCGGGTCGCCAACTCGTCTGATCCGATTTCGCGATCGCCCCGATGGGGAACAACCGATCGCAGGAAAAGCAAGGGAGTGTGCCCGATCTTGAGAAGAGTTGGCCAGCCGAGAACCTCGAGATCGAACATGTTCCTGTGCGATTTGATTCTTCGTTCGCACAGGGAGGCCCGGCGGCTTGGCCATGTGGTCCAGTCGCTGATCCTCGCGATCGTGTCGGCGGCGGCCCTATTCACGCTCGGCACTGCAGATGCCGAAGCCAGGCCCGCACCCGACTCATTCAGCGCCAGCTTCGAAGTGCTTGCGCGCGAAGCGGAGACTGCCCTGTCGGACACAGGCGCGGACGCTTCGCGCGAACAGCTCCAGAAGCTGGAGGACCTGCGGGCACAGTTGGCCCAGACACGCGATATTGCCGGGCGGGTCAGTCTGGCCGGGACGCTGGAGACACGGACACTTGAGGCGCAGATAAAGGATCTTGGGCCGCTCCCGGCAGAAGGCGCGACCGAGCCGAGCGCAATAACCAGCAAGCGGGAAGAACTCGACAAACGGCTGGCGGTCAAACTGGAGCCTGTCCTGCGCGTCCGCGAGATGCGCACTCGCGCCGCAACGCTGGTGTCGGAGCTGGATCAGAAGATCGATGAGCAGAAGCACCGGAATCTGGTGCGCCGGGGGAAGTCACCGCTCGATCCCAGACTCTGGCTGAAGGCCGCGACCGAAACTGGGCGCGGGTTTTCAGAGGCTGCGGCCAACTTTGGCGTCAAGGTCGGCGAAAACGGGCTTGGTTCGATACTGCTGATGGTTGCGGGCGCCGTATTCGTGGCACTGCTCACGACTCTTCTCTTCGGCCGCTTCTGGACGCGAGTGCGCGCATGGCTGGAACGGGAAATCGCAACCAGTCGCTCGCTGGCCCGCAATCTCGGCCTCCTTCTGGCGGTTGATCTCGGTTCGGCAGCCGTCTTCGCGGTCTCGCTCATTTTCGTCACGATTGCGTTTCTCGCCCTGATCTACCCCTTTCTCAAGCCCGATCATCTGTTGGGACTCGGTCTGCTCTTTGCCGCTGCGGCGCTGGTTCCGGCGATCGCGCAGTGGCTTGGGCGATCGGTCTTCAACTCGCCTTACAAGCAGTTGCGGCTGATCCGGCTTTCGGACGAGCGCGCCAGACTTGCGCCTCAAACAGTCAGGAATTCCGGCATCGTTCTGGCGGTGGTTATGCTGTTGACCACGCTCAAGGAATCGGAGGGCGTGGGAACCAACTTTGTCGATCTGCTGACCGCCGTGTTCGTGCTTCTGGGAAGCACTCTGCTGTGGCGACTGGCGCGGATGATCGCGTCTGCTCGCAAGGAAGCAAGGCGCGAGGCGCTCGCCGCTCGCCTGGACGACGATCCTGAACCTGCAGAGGAGTTCGACTTC
>JAGREJ010000336.1 GCA_020446595.1 Novosphingobium sp.
CGAGCTGGATCTCCGCCATCGCGGTGCCGCGCCTTAATGCAGGCCGACGACCTCGTGCTCCTCGCCGCGCAGCTCCTTGCGGGTCTTGATCAGCAAGGGCGCGCGCACATCCTCGGGGATCTCATCGGCCGACAGCGGTCGGGCGACGTCCTTCGGCATTACGCCCAGCTTGGCCGCAAGCGGCTTCAGTGCTTCCATGTCGAAGTTGTAGAGCTTGGCCGCATTGCCACCGAGCATGGCGCGCACTTCGTCCTCGGGCAGGTCGTAGAAGGCCGCCCGCATCGCCATGCGCGAATCGGGATAGGTGCCTTCGAGGTGCGGATAGTCGCTGCCCCACAGCACGTGTTCGACACCCAGTTCGTAGCGCCCGTCGATCTCGTTGCGGCCGGGGAAGCTTGCGCCGTAATAGCAATTGCGCTTGGCATAGAAGCTTGGCGCTTCGGGCAGCACGTCGGCGTCGTCGAAATGCAGTTCTCCGGCATTGCCGTGCCGCATCGAGCGCCAGATGCCGTCCATCCCGTCGAGGACCGGCAAGACCCAGTCGCAGCCCGCCTCGGTGACAATGAAGCGCAGCTTGGGGAACCGTTCGAACACGCCGCCCCAGATCAGGCTCTTGAAGTTGCGCTGCGAGAAGAACATCATCTCGTTGAACCACAGCGCCATCGATCCGGGATGCTTGCCATAGTCTGGCGCGCCGCCCCCCGAATGCTGGTTGATGGTAATGTCGTGGTCCTGGATCGCGGCCCACAGCCGGTCATACTCGCGGCTCATAAGCGGCGGCACCACGTCCCACATGTCGTCGGGCGGGGAGGGGAGCAGCACCCCGCCGCGAAGATTGTTCTTGGCGACCCATTCGACCGTCCTGATCGCCTCGTCGATGTCGTTGAGGTGCATCAGCGCAATGCCTGCGCGCCGCTCCGGTGCCTCGTCGCAGAAGTCCTTCAGCCAGCGGTTGTGCGCCTGTGCGCCCGCCAGTTGCAGCTCGTAGACTTCGGGCTTGGGGGGAGGCGAAAGGTGGAAGGCAGCCGGGTAGAACGGCGGGATCGTGTTGGGGAAGATGATCTCGCCGCAGGTTCCGTCATCGTCGAGGTCGGAAAGGCGAACTTCGGTTTCCCAGTTCTTGTGCTTCTTAGACTGCAGCGGGAGCATCCCGCTCTTGCGGCCCGAGCGGAACTCGTCGAACTTGTCGCGATACTTGGGATCGAGATATTCGCGATAGGTCGCGTGATTGGCGCCTGCATGCGAATCCGCCGTAATGCAGATATAGGGTTCGTCGGAATAGGTGTGGGTCATCGTCTCGGTCCTTTACAATTAGCGAAAATCTGCTGCCTTCTCGTGTGTGCTGTCAAGTTCTGGTCTGGCACGCAGTCAATGCCGGATAGTCTTACGGGTCAAGCGTATGCTGCATCCACTCGGGAAATTTGATTTTTGGATGGGGGAGTTTCTCAATTCCCTTCTCGGCGAGAAGCGCATCGAAGCCTTCAGGGTCTGCGGCCCATGATCGCGGATCGCCGAACCACACCTCGAACATTTCGACACCGTCCGGACCAGCGATAATCGGTCCGAGCGCGGAGCCTTCGTCGAGCACGATGTGCATTCCGGGCGTGCAGAGCGTATCGCCACACATCATCGAGCCGCTCATCACATAGATGACGTGGTGGCTGTTGTGGCCGTGCTTGTGGACGATCATACCGGGATCGTAGCGACCGACCAGCGTCATGCATTTCGGGCTGACCTCGAGCCATTTCTCATTGACCGAGACCCGTTTGTCGCCGTGCATCTGTGCGCGCACTTCGAGCCAGTCCTCGCCATCCGCATGGCGGAAACGCGGTCCCGGAATATCCTTGCCTTGTGACATCGTTCTGGCCTCTCGCTTCACGTCCGCTCTTATCCCGGCGTCACCACCACGCCCGGCAGCCTGCCGGTAAGTTCTCCGTTCAGGACGATCGGCTCGCCGTTGACGACCGTGGCATAGACGCCCTTGCCATAGGCCTTGTAACGCCCGACGCCGCCGGGAAGGTCCTTGACGAATTCCTTGCGCAGGGGGCCGATCTCGTCCTCGTCGAACACCATCAGGTCGGCCCAGCCACCGACGCGCAGCGTGCCGCGATCGTGGAAGCCCAGAATTCCGGCAGGAACCTGCGTGATCTGACGCACGCCTTCCTCCAGCGACCAGACCTTGCGCTCGCGCACCCAGACGCCGAGGAAATAGCTCGACCAGTCTGCCTGATCGTCCTTGGCAAGGTGCGCGCCGCCGTCCGATGTGCCGATAATCATGCGCTCGTCGGTTTGCGTGGCGGCGACCGAAGCATCCCATTCCGGCCCGGTCATGCGCCAGCGCAGCTTGGTGGCGAAATCGTCGGCCAATGCCAGATCGAGTGCGAAGTCGCCCGGTGCCACGTCCGCCTCCTCGGCAAGCTGGGCGATGGACTTGTTCTGGTGCTTTTCCTCGGGAAGCGTGGGCGAGCTTTCAACGAATACCACCGGCCACTGCGGCGGCGGGATGATGGTTCCCTTTGAGGGATCGGTGTTGGGATTCTCGATGCCGAAGCGCATCTGCTCGCGCGCCTCGCTGTCCCTCAGCAGCGCGCGGCGCGCCTCGATCGGCATCTTGGTCATCGCGTGCCAGAGCCCGCAGGCCTGCCAGTGATGGTTGGTCTCGTCGAAAGCCACCTGCCGGTCGAACGGCCGGGCGATCAGCATCGAATAGAACGGCGTGCCCTCTTCCTGCGCCTTATCGAGCCGCGCCTTGGCTGCTTCCCAGCCCGATCCTGGCACGTCAATCTTGCTCTTGCCGCCGAGGCCCTGGACCACGACCGGCATGCCGCTGGCTTTGGCGAGCGCCACGATCATGTCGTGATCGTCGCTCGACTGGCCGCGGATCGTGCCTTCGGGCAGGAAGCAGATCGATCCGCTGCCTGCCTTGCCGGCCGCTTCGGCAAGTCTCAGCAGTTCCTCGCGAGTGGCGAGGCGTGAAGGCACAGGGCGGTTCTGGGTGTCGAGATGAGTGCCAAGCAGCGAAGTCGAGAAACCGGCTGCGCCTGCCTTCATGGCTGCCGACACGATCTCGCACATCGCCGCGATCTCTTCCTCGGTGGCTTCGCGCTGCCAGGCATCCTCTCCCATCACCCAGCGCCGCACGTTGGAATGCCCAACGTAGCAGGCGAAGTTGATGCCGAGATTGCCTTGCAGCATCGAAATGAACTCGTCGAAGGTTTCGAACTTGTCGAAGCGCACGCCATTGAGCGCAATCGGGTCCATGTCCTCGACTCGGGCGAAGATGTTCTTGATGTATTCGCGGTCGACCGCCCGCACCGGCGCGGCGGAGAAACCGCAGTTACCCGCCAGCACCGTGGTGACGCCGTGAAAGCACGACATCGTCGCATAGGGATCGAAAGTGATCTGGGGATCGTAATGCGTGTGCGCATCGACGATGCCGGGCGCGACGATCTTGCCGGTGGCGTCGATTTCTTCCTTGGCCGTATCGCCGTCGAGCCGCGCCATGCGCGCCACCTTGCCGTCCTTGATGCCGACATCCAGGCGTCGCCGGGGAAGTCCGGTTCCATCGACGACAGTGCCGCCGCGCACGATCAGGTCGTATTCCATCGCTCTCACTGCCTTTTCGTTATCGTTTGGGCGAAAGCTATCGGTTCGCAGCCGAAAGGAAAGCGGCAATGCGAAGCATTCGCGCAATCCATATTTACGGAACATCCTTTCGCGAGTCACGGACGTGTTGACTCGAACGTTGCTTAGGCAGAGCCTGCGAGCCATGAACCACGCCGCCGCTAAATGGCGAGATGGCGCAAAACGTCGAGGATTTCGAAAGGAGCAAACGCCATGCAACTGGTCGATGCAGATGCCCATGTGAACCCCATCCCCACGTTCTGGGACGAATACCTGCCCAAGAAATTCGTGGGTCGCGGACCCAAGTTCGTCGCGGGCGGTCCTGACGATAAGAGCGATTTCATGGAGTTCGAAGGCACCCGCAAGCCGATCAACGTTCAGTCCGCGACTTCGGGCCAGGGCAAGAAGTTCAAGACCGAAGGCAAGGTGGATGTCCTGCTTCCCGGCAACTGGGAACCGGCCAAGCGGCTTGAGGATATGGACAAGGACGGCGTCCACACCGCCGTGATGTATGGCGGCGGGCCGCTCGGCACCGCCGACAACGACCTCTATCTCGCCAGTTTCGAGGCCTACAACAACTGGCTGGCCGATTTCTGCGCCTATTCGCCCAAGCGGCTGGTGGGCGCTGCCTATCTGCCGATGCAGGACGTCAACGAGTCGATCCGCATGGCCAAGGATGCCGCCGCGAAGGGTCTGAGAGCCGTGAACATCCCGGCTTTCCCGCAGTCCGGCCCGATTGTCGGCGGGGGCTTCGGCGCACAGGTGCTGGCACTCACTGGCGATCCCGAAGGCAAGTTGCAGTACGACGATCCGCATTTCGATCCGTTCTGGAAGACCTGCGTCGATCTCGACCTTGCCGTGACGATCCACCTCGGCGCTCGGGTCGCGCGTCCGGGCATGATGAAATTCATGCCGCATCTTGTGATGAGCAAGCTGACCATGGCCGAACCGATCGCGATCATGCTGTTCGGCGGCGTGTTCGATCGCTTCCCGGACCTGCGCTATGGCGCGATCGAGAGCGGATCGGGCTGGGTGGCCTTCGTCGCCGAATACATGGACGGCATCATGGACACCCAGTCGCACTGGCTGAACCTGAAACTCGGCCTGCGTCCGAGCGAATACTTCGACCGTAACATCTACACCTCGTTCATTCGTGACCGCGAAGGCATCCGCAACCGCAACCTGCCCGGCGGCAAGAACATGATGTGGTCGACCGATTACCCGCACTCGGAAACTACATGGCCCGAGTCGCAGGAATACAAGGCATTCCAGTTCGCTGGTGTGCCGGAGGACGAGATCACGCCGATCGTGCGCGACAACGCGCGTCGGTTCTACGGTCTGGACTGATTGCAGTGGCCGACGATGCGGTTCTGGACGCCGAAAACGCGGCCATGATCCGCGAGGAAGGACGCGCGGGTGGTTTCGTCATCACCCGCGCTGCCGAGGCCGCACCGATGCGGCCTCGCAAGCCGCGTGGGGTCGCGGACCCGGCGGCTATGCTGCACCCTGCAACCTTGCGCGGGCTTCAGCAGATGCGCGAGGATACCGGGCCTCCGGGCGCTGCTGCGATGGTGCTGTTCAGTTCGGAAACGATGCACGTCTCCTATGCCTGGTTCAAGAGCGGCTATCCGCTACCACTCCATTCGCACGATGCCGACTGTTATTACCTTATCGTCGGCGGCGCGATGAAGGTCGGGACCGAAGTGCTGGGCAAGGGCGACGGCGTGCTGATCCCGGCTGGCGCGCCCTATACCGTCACCCCGCTGGACGAGGGCGTGGAGTTTATCGAGTTCCGCAATGCCGAAGATTACGACACGAATTTCCGTTCCAAAAACGAGGCCTACTGGGATCGAATTGCGGCAACGCGCAAGGCAAATGCCGGGAAATGGGCGGAGGAATGCCAGCCTCTGGGCCTGATTCCGGTGCCCGGCGCGTCGCAACGAAATCCGTAAATACGGAAAAAGGCTCAACGACAGGGCGGCACTTGCGGCGCGCTCAAGGCGCGGAATAGGTTCGGCGCGAGAGGGAAAGCTGAGAGGAACCTGACATGGAACTTGGTCTGCTTTACGAATTCGATTGCCCGCAACCCTGGGCCGATGAACACCCGTGGGGACAGCGCGAGGCCGAGCGCAAGATCTATCCAGAAGCGATCGAGCAGATCGTGCTTGCCGACAAGGTCGGCTTCGAGGCGGTCTGGCTGGTCGAACACCATTTCCGTGAAAACCGCTCGCACATGCCTTGCAACACTGCCGTGCTTGGCGCGCTCTCGCAGATTACCGAGCGTATCAAGCTGGGCTTCGGCGTCGCCTTGATGCCGCACGAGTTCAATCATCCCGCGCGCATCGCGGAGAATGTCGCGACCGTCGACATGCTGTCCAAGGGCAGGGCGATCTGGGGCATGGGCCGTTCGACGCCGATGGAACAGCTCGCCTTCAATGTGGACATCCCCAGCAGCAAGGAAAAGCTGAAAGCCGCCGCGAAAACCGTGGTCGGCATGTGGGAGCAGCAGTATTACGAAGAAGATTCGGATTACCTGAAGTTTCCGGCGCGCATGGTCACCCCCAAGCCATACCAGTATCCGCATCCGCCCGCCTGGATGGCCGCCTCGTCTGAATCGAGCGCGGTGATGGCGGGCGAGAACGGCTGCGGCCTTCTGTGCTTCTCGATCATGCAGCCGCTCACCCGGCTCAAGGAGATCATCGACGCCTATCACAAGGCGCAGGAAACCGCCGTTCCGCTCACCAGCGTGCACACCAACAAGGTCGGCGTCTACACGCTGGTCCACTGCGCCGAGAGCCGCGACACCTTCGATACCGATCGGGTGTGGGATTCGATGTGGTGGTGGTACAAGGGGCTCGCGGAATTTCACCTCAAGTGGGAAATGGCGCACCTTTCGGAAGAGCAGCAGAAGCAGGCCTTCCCGGTGCTCGAAGCGCAGCGCAAGGGCGAGTTTGACGTCACCCATTTCGACCGCGAGGACATGGTCATCGTCGGCACGCCCGACGAATGCCTTCAGAAGCTGGCGCGCTATGACGAGATCGGCGTCGACCAGGTGCTGTGTTACCTCAATTTCGGCTACCTGCCGCACCGCGCCGTGATGAAATCCGTTGAACTGCTGGGAACTTACGTGATTCCCGAGCTTCAGAAGATGGGCAAGAACGGCATTGCGGGCAGCCTCACCAAGGGCATCAAGCAAGCCGAGAAATCGATTACCGAGCAGAACTGGGCAAAGACGCCCGAAGCCCCTGTGGGAGGATGAGAGAATGGATTTGACTATCGATGAACTGATGGACCTGAAAGGCAAGCGCATCCTGATTGTGGGTGGCGGCCAGGGCAACGGCGAGGCGACTGCGCACGTCCTGGCTACCTTCGGCGCCAATGTCGCGATCCTCGATCTCGAACTGGACCGCGCGCAGAAAGTTGCCGCGGACCTCGAGGCAAGGGGCGTCTCATCGATGGCCCTGAGCGCGGACGTGCTGGTCGAAGATCAGGTGGTCGCAGCCATCGAAAAGGCTGAAACCGAATTCGGCCCGCTCGACGGCATGGTCTGCATCATCGGCATGGCCGGCTGGGCGCCAATCACCGAGATGACTACCGAAATCTGGGATCTCGATCATCAGCGCAACCTCAGGTATTTCTTCTGGTCGGCGCGCGAGTTCGCAAAGCGGGTGCTGGCGCGCAACGGCAAGGCCAACATTTGCGCACTTGCCTCGATCGATGGCATTCGCGGTTCGGCGGTGCACGCGAGCTACGGCGCGGCCAAGGCGGGGCTCATCCATCTT
>JAGREJ010000337.1:0-674 GCA_020446595.1 Novosphingobium sp.
CGCTCGATCCGCCGCCGGGCGACAATGTGCCCTGATCGACTTCCAGAGTGCCGATGGTGCCGCTGCCCGAAAAAAGCGCGGTGGATGTGCCGGAGGCGTTTACCTCGGCATTGATGCCCCCGGCTGTGACATTGTCGAGAAAAATGTCGCCAGCGATGATTCTGAGAGGCCCGGCGAAGGCGGAGCTGCCCGACAATGCCCAGCTCGACGCCGAACTGCCTTCCTTGATGAGCCCATCGAAATTCAGGAACTGCGTATCGAACAAGCCCAGGTCGAACGTGCCGGCTTCGCCCGATGAGCCTGTGAAATTGAAGCTGTCGTTACCGTCTTTGGCATCCACGGTCCCCTGAACCACGGCACCGGGCGCAATCCTGAAGGTGCTGCCGAAATTGCCCGCCGGAAAATCGACTGCCACACCATTTCCGCCTGAAATGGTGCCGCTCACCTCAACGTCGCCGATTCTTCCGCTGGTCGCGTCCGACCCTCCGAAGAAGATGGCCGGGCCGTCCGAGGACGAAACGGTCCCGTGGACAGTGACATTGTGAGTCTCGATCGAGGAACTGGCGACACCGTCCAGAGCGGCAATGCCAATGCTGCCCGCACCCGTCGCGCTCAC
Organism: Novosphingobium sp.; assembly: GCA_020446595.1. Lineage (GTDB taxonomy): Bacteria > Pseudomonadota > Alphaproteobacteria > Sphingomonadales > Sphingomonadaceae > Novosphingobium. Next base: position 617 of record JAGREJ010000337.1, read on the forward strand.
CGAACCGCCTTCGGCTATGAAAATGTTGCCATTGTTGCCATCGGCAAGGGTGATCCCG
>JAGREJ010000337.1:913-8338 GCA_020446595.1 Novosphingobium sp.
CCCTGAACGCCGACGGTGTCTGGATCGGGTGCAGAATCATCGCAGACCACGGTTTCGTCGCTGTCGGGAGCGTTGTCGGAACATGCCGCATGGGCGGGGCCGGCCAGCGCGAAGCCTGCCGCAAGCATCGCGATCCAGGATGTGCCGGTGGAGAGCCTTGCCTTCGGCTTTCCGTTTGCCGCCGTTGCCGTTTTGCCTGGATTGCCGGTCGTCGCCATCTGATGCCCCCAACGAAGCGATGGGCCAAGGAAAAGCCCTTCATCTCTCAAAGCGGGAAAAAGCGGGGAAACGGTTCAGGACATTTTCCGCATGTTGAAAATTTCCATCGGGCCGACGATCATGGTGTGTAACGCGTCGATTCATATTCCGCAGGCGCGGGCCAATCTGCGTCGTCGGAACATCCGGCCGAGGACCGGCTTGACTCAGGAAAATACAGCCATCAACTTCGCTGGTGGCTATTCTTCCGAAATCCAAGGACTTGTGTGCGAAGATCGCAAACCGATATGATGATTGTCGAATGGCGTGATGGAGATATCGGCGCCCGCGACAATCTGATTGCGCGTCTCTATCCCGAATTAAAGCAGATCGCTGCGGCACGACTGCGCAATGAGCAGAACAGTTCGCTTTCGACCCACGACCTTATTAACGATGCGATAGAACGGATCATCAGGATCGAGCAGCCCGAGGTGGCAAGCCGTTCGCACTTTATCGCCTTGTCATCGCGGATGATGCGAAACATCCTCGTCGATAACGCGCGGGCGCGATCGGCCGGAAAACGCTCTCGTCAGCGGATCGAACTCAGCACCAATATCCAGGGAAGCGGGCCGGTTGATCTGCATCGCCTCGATTCCGCGCTTATAAGGCTGGAGGCCATTGATCCGGCGCTGATGGAGATCGTGGAAATGCGATATTTCGGTGGAATGACAGTCACCGAAGTCGCCGAGGCGACCGGTTGGTCGGAACCGACCGTGAAGCGGCGATGGCAGGTTGCCCGCGCCTGGCTGGCAGACGCGCTGAGCAGCCCAATCGATCATGCTTGACCTTCAGCGCGAACGCAGGGCGCTCGCGCTATTCGAAGCCATGCTCGATATGGAGGAAGAGACCCGAGACACTTGGCTGGACAGCAAGACGGCAGGCGACACACAACTTCGCGAGAGAGTGAGCCAGTTCGTCCATGCCGATACCATCGCCTCCCTGCGCACCAGTGGAGCGTTTGCCCACGCCGACCACATCGATCCTCCCGATACGATTGGCAATTATCGCATTACGGGCCTCATCGGCTCGGGAGGAATGGGTTCGGTCTTCGCGGCGACCCGGTCGAAGGGTGATTTTGATCACGATGTCGCGATCAAGATCATCAAGCCAGGCATCCTTTCGGAGAGCCTGGTCAAACGCTTCGAGCAGGAGCGCCAGATTCTCGCTGGTCTGAACCATCCGTACATTGCTCGATTGCTGGACGGCGGCACTGCCGAAGACGGCCTTCCCTATTTCGTCATGGAGCGCGTCGATGGAATTTCATTGAACGAGTGGCTCGATGGAAATGCCGGGCTCGCTGAGCGGTTGCGCCTGTTTGGCCAGATCTGCAATGCGGTCAGCTACGCCCACCGCAACCTTGTCGTCCATCGCGACCTTACCCCTGCCAATGTTCTCGTGGAAGCGACGGGCAATGCGAAGCTGATCGATTTTGGCATCGCCCGGCCCGATGGAGAGGCGCTTTCTGACCTTGCCCGGCCGCTTCGCGCGCTCACGTTGACGCCGGGGTATGCCGCTCCGGAGCGCCTGGAAGGCAAGCCGGCGACTGTCTCCAGCGATGTGTATTCGGCTGGCAGACTGCTCTCGCACATCGTGGAGGGCTCGCGTCAGACCGAATTGCGGGCAATCATCGACAAGGCCATGTCACCCAATCCGGATGATCGCTATCACTCGATGGACGAGCTTGCCGAGGACGTGCAACGCTTTCAGAACAGCCGGACAGTCAAGGCCATGCCCTATTCGCGAGGCTACGCCTTTGGCAAATGGCTGCAACGCAATCGTCTGCCGGCGGCGCTTGGCGCGCTGTTCGTTCTCGCATTGATAGGCGGCCTGGCAGCGTCGACCTGGTATGCGCAGCGCGAGCGAGTCGCCAGAGCCGAGGCGGATCACCGCTTCGATGAAGTTCGCAGCATCGCGACGTTCATGCTCTACGATCTCTACGACGATCTCTCCCCTCTGTCTGGAAACACAAGGTCGCTGGCCAGGATCGCCGAGGAAGCGCGGAAATATCTCGAAAGGCTGAGTGTGGGCGATGATCTTTCGCCCGAACTGCGCCTGGAGATAGCGCAAGGCTATCATCGACTGTCTGACGTGACTGGCAATCCGCAAGGCAGTAATCTTGGCCGAAGGGAAGAAGCTCGCACCTATCTCGATCGGGCACTGTCGGACCTGCGAGCCCTGCATGGCGAATATCCAAACGACACACGGTATACGGTCGCACTGGCCGAAGCACTCTACTCCGATGCGATCTTGCGCTTCATCGGCGAAGACGACAACAAGGGTGGATCGCAGAGCGCCGCCAGATCGGCAGCCCTCTACGATGAGGTGGCGCGCCTGCGCCCCAATGAAGCGAGCCATCGCCGCAATGCAATCCAGTCGCGGCTTCAGGCCGCCAAGCCTCTCGTCTGGATGGATCAGGGCGAGCGCGGTGTCCGGATGCTCAAGGCCGTGCAGGCCGAAATCGGTAAATTCCGAAAGACGAACCCGACCGATCGGGAGGCCGAGCGTCTCGCGGCGGCGGTAGCTTCCGAGCTCGGATATTCGAGTAGCTGGCATTTCGAGCTTGGCAGCGAAGGTTTCATGGCGGGACTGGCCTCGCTGGATCAGGCCGTTTCGCAGTACGACAGACTGATCGCCACCGCGCGTCCCGAAGCCGCCGACGATCTCGGGCAATCCCTGCTTACATCGCTGTTCAACAGGTCGCTGGTGCTCAGTGACCTCGAACGCTGGCGTGAGGCGATGCGCGATCTGGAGCGCGCAGAAGCAATCGCCGCCAAGAGCGTTCTGCGCGACCCTGAAGACGAAGGGGCGCTGCGTCGGCGCGAGACGATCTGGTCACAGAAATCCTATGCGCTGATCGGCCTGGGGCGTTCCGGCGATGCCGTGAACATGGCGGGCCAATTGGTCGATGCCCGCCGCAAGCGTGCTAAAAGAGAGCCTGAAAATTCGGGTCATGCACGAGATCTTGCCAACGCAATCCAGATTCTGGGCGATGCCTACGAGGGAGCCGGACAAGCGCAAAGGGCTTGCGCCGTGCGCCGTGAAGCCCTCTCCGCATGGAAGGGCATGAATGCGCGCTCGCCGCTGTCCGCCATTGACCGCGAAAACAGCCTCAAGCCGCTGGAGGAACTGGTCGCGGCCTGTTCGTAGCGGGCAGCCGTCGAGCATTGTCATCCAAAGCCTGAATGACCGCTGTGCCGGACGATCCGGAACGGCGGTTTCGGAACGCAAACAGGTGCGGACTGCCGGTCTTTCTTCAAGTCGGCCTGCCTCTACGAGGCCTGTGTCACATCCACCGAGGAAACCATCGTCTGCGGGGCGTCGCCAATGAACGTGCCATCGATCGGGGACACATCGGCATAGTCCCGGCCCATGCCGATCAGGATATGATCGTCGCGCGCGAGGCAGTCGTTGGTGGGATCGAAACCGATCCAGCCCAGATCCAGCCCGCACCAGACATTCACCCAAGCATGCATGGCATCCGCACCGACAAGCTTGGGCTTGCCCGGCGGCGGCAATGTGCGCAGGTAGCCGCTGACATAGGCCGCCGGGATGCCGTGACTGCGCAGGGCCATAATCATGACATGCGCGAAATCCTGGCAGACACCCTCGCGCGAAGCGAAAGCCTGCTCTGGCGGCGTGCTGCTGCTCGTCACGCCCTCACGGTAGGTGAACTGGCCGTTGATCGCCCGCATCAACGAGGCGGCAGATGCGACAATTCCCGCATCGGACAGGAGATGTCCGTTCGCCCATTCGCCAATATCGCTGTCGATTCCCGCGATCCGCGAGGCAAAGAGATAAGGCGCGGGCGACAGGGCCGAGAGGCTGTTCACTTCGAGGGCTTCGGCACGAACCTGCGCCGCGGAAGGGCCGTCATCCGGCACTGGCGACGGCTCGATGGCCACGGTGAATTCGCTGACCACTTCCAGACTGTCGATCGCCGAAGTGAACCCCACATGGGTCGTGTTGACGCAGTAGGGCCCGATCTGGTCCTTGCGGACATCGGGGAGCGGCGTGATTTTCAGGGTATGCCGGTGCAGTTCCTGGCCGCGCCACGGCCATGGTGCCAGTCGCAGGTTGAACTGGGCCTGGGTTACGGGCGCGGCATAGGTCACGGTGCTGACGTGCTGGACGGAATAGATCATGCAAGCGTCCGAACGGGCGCCTTGCCGAGCGCATCGTCATCGTGGAGAAAATATCGCTTGCCGATCAGTTCGGAAAGTTCGGCCAGATCGCTGCGCAGCGTGTCGAGCGTGGCGCCATCCAGAACATTGGCATCAAGCCCCTCCAGCCCTACGCGAATTTGCCGCGCCAGCCGTAACGGCGGTTCGAGCATGCCGTCGGCCTGCAGCGGCGGAATTGCAGACAGGTGGTCCTCTATCCGCACCAGTTGATAGGCGAGCCCACGCGGCTGCACGGGATCGAGCAACACCATGTCGAAGACCGGAGCGATATAGGGCATGGTCAGATAACGGCTGCGATAGAGCATCTGGCCATCGATGAGATCGAGCAGCGCCGAAAGATCAGCCGCGCTGGCGCTGCCGGGAACCAGTGCCTGCACGGCCTGCAGCAGCATGGCGCCGCGCTCAAGCCGCATTCCCAGATCCAGGAAACGCCAGGCCGAACCGCGGCTCATGCCATCGGCAAGCAGCCAGGACAGCGCGGCATGGCGCTCTATCAACCGGTCGCAGGCAATCATCATGCTGTCGATATCGCCGGGTACATAGGTCAGCATGCTGCGCTGGATCGCGCGCCAACTGTCATGAGTCAGGCGGTCACGCAGCAGTTGCGCGATCCGCTGCTCCCGTTCGGCAAGCGCCCTGACCGATCCCGGCTGCTCGTTGCCGCCCAAGGCTTCTCCCGCAAGTCGCGAAGGCTCCCAGCCGATGCTCTTCTTGGGGACCGCTCCGAGAGAGCGCAGCAGGTTTGAAAGCCGGATGAGCGTTGTGTTCGCGGACAGTGCCGACCCAGCGGTCGCGACCTGCTCGCACAGGGCGCGAACGATGCGGACCGTCTGGTGCGCCCGTTCGCCGTAACGGCCCAGCCAGAACAGATTGTCCGCCGCCTGACTGGAGAGAAGCCCCTGATCGCGCCGGATTTCCAGCTTTGCGGGCGGCAGCATGGCTTCGGGGACCGCCGACGGACGCGGTTCGACAATGCACAGGTCGGTCGAAATGTCGCCCAGCCCCATCAGCGACGTGTGCAGGTCGCCTCGCTGAGAAACCCGCGCAAAGCCGCCCTGCAATACTTCCCAATCTCCGTTTCCATCGCGTGCGAGAAACGCGCGCAAGGTGAAACCGCGCGGCTCGAACCTGCCTTCACTCAACACCGGGGTCGTGGAAAGGCTCACGATTTCCTGCGCGCAATAGTCGATCGGGCGTTGCGCGATGCCACGCTCCAGTTCCGCACGCTCTGCCGGATCGAGGCTCGCTCCGGCGCGGGTACGACCATCGGGAAGCCCGGTTACGGGACGTCGGAAAGCGGAACTGATGACCAGTGAATCGAAATTGGCGAGAACCTGCTCGCGTTCCGTTTCGCCGCCGCACCACCATGTCGCGGCATTGGGGAGCTTCAGCGTCTCGCCCAGCAAGGTGCGTGCGAGCCGCGGCAGGAACGCGGGCATTGCCCGGCTCTCGACAACGCCGACACCCGGCCAGTTCGCAAGCACCAGGCCATTGGCGGCGGCGGCGATGAGATTTGGCACGCCGATCTGCGAGCGGGCGTCGAAGCTGAGCGGATCGAGATCGCGCGTGCTGACCCAGCGCCACAGACCGTCGATCTGCTTGAGCCCGGCTATAGTGCGCATGAACAGCTTGTCCTCGCGGACGGTCAGGTCGCGGCCCTCGACCAGCGAGAAGCCAAGATGACGCGCAAGGTGCGCCTGTTCGGGATAGGACTGGGCAAATCGCCCCGGTGTCAGCAAGGCGAGGCGCGGATCGGCGCGGCGGCAATTGGCGGCAATCCCCTCTCGGAAAGCATCGAAGAAACCGACCTGACTGCGCACTCCGACCGAGTTCAGCAGACCGCCGGTTGCGCGTCCGATCACCTGCCTGTTTTCCAGCACATAGCCAATGCCAACCGGGAACCGCACCCGGTCGGCCAGCACCCGCCATTCGCCGCTGGGGCCTCGCGCCAGATCCACTGCATAGACGTTGAGAAAATGCCCGCTCGACGGCGGTGCTCCCACCAGACGGCGGGCGAACTCGCCGCTGCCGGACACCACGGCCGCTGGCAAATGCCCGTCGCGGACAAGCTGTTGTGGGCCGTACATGTCGGCGATCAGCCGCTCGAGCAGGTCGGCGCGCTGGATCAGCCCCTCGGCAATCGTGTCCCATTCCTTTGCCCCGATGAAGATCGGCATCGGGTTGAGCGGCCATGACCGTTCCTGCTCGTCGCCGGTGAGGCGGAAGGCGAGGCCAAGATCCTCGACATGGCTGTCGAGATAGGGTTGCAGCGCGGCGAGGTCGCCGTGGCTCTGGTTGACGAGCCCCGCCGCGTAGGACTGCCAGGCCTTTCGCGTGACTCGCGCCGAGGAGGCGAAGATGTCCGCCGCATCGTCCGGTGGTGCATACCGGGTGAGCGGATTCGCACGGGGCTCGGGCGCGAGCTGGTCCGTCACCTGTGGCAATTCATCGGGGGCAACGCCTTGCCCGGTCATCCCAGTCGCGCCGGCCGCCTGAGGTCGAGCGTCATGGGGAACTCTCCACGCTCCTCCGCCACGGGAATCTGTGTCCTGCCGGGCGTGTGCCCGTGTTCCTGAAAACGCGCCATGCGCCGTGCCTCTGCTTCGAAATTGTTGATCGGCACGTCATCATAGTTGCGTCCGCCCGGATGCGCCACGTGGTAGACACAACCTCCCAGCGAGCGCGAATTCCAGCTGTCGAATACGTCGAAGGTCAGCGGCGCGTCCGCTTCGAGCAGCGGGTGCATGCAACTCGCTGGCGCCCATGCCTTGTAGCGCACCCCGCCCACGGCTTCGCCCGGCCTGCCGGTGGGATGGAGCGGAACCAGCCGCCCGTTGCAGCCGATCACATGGCGACCCGGCGTCAGGCCGCTTGCCCGCACCTGCAGTCGCTCGGTCGAGCTGTCGACATAGCGCACCGTGCCCCCCACCGCGCCGGTCTCGCCGAGCACGTTCCACGGTTCCAGCGCATGGCTGATCTCCAGCGTCAC
>JAGREJ010000338.1 GCA_020446595.1 Novosphingobium sp.
GATCGACTACGCCAGCAAGCGCGAGGGCACGATCAAGCTGCGGCCCGACATGAAACTTCAGGTCAACCGCGTCTGGCACGATCCTAGATCGCGGCTGAATGGCCTGTTTCAGCTCACCAAGGGGCTGGCGGCAATTGCGGGAAAGACTCCGGTCGAGACTTAGGTCTTCGCCAGTTTCCTATCCGCCGGACGGCACTGTCGGCCCCCGGTCTCCGACCTGCCTGAGCACATCGCCAAGCGTGCGGATTCCATCGACGATTACCTCGGGTTCAACGTGACCCACGGCAAGCCGCATATAGGGTTTCTGGTCCGGATCGTTGCTGAACATGTCGCCAGGACGCATGGCGATCCCGCGTCGCATGCACTCGGCCTGGACTTCGGGCCAGTTCACATCCTCGCTGAGCTTCAGCCAGTAATACCATCCGCCAACCGGCTCGTCGAAGGTGATTTCCGGCGAGCAATAGTCGTGAAGCGCCTGCGTGGCGGCCTTGCGCTTCTGGGCATAGATCGCCCTGATCTGCGCAATGTGCTGCTCGTGATGGCCCTCTGCGAGATATTTCACCATGATCCGCTGCAGCCACATGCTCGCACCCAGATCCTGCCGTACTTTCGACAGCGGCATGATCGCTTCAGGCGTTCCGGCCACCCAACCGATGCGTATCGCCGGAGCGACGGTCTTCGCGAAGCTGTCGGTCTGAAAAACCCGGCCAGCCCTGTCCATACTGAGCAATGTCGGAAGCTCATGGCCCGGCCCATGCTCACGGTAAACGTTGTCCTCGTGGACCATGAAGTCAAATTCATCGGCCATTTCGAGCAACTGGTTGCGCCTTTCGAGCGACAGGACCGCACCGGTGGGCAACTGGTGCGTCGCAATCACGTAAACCAGCTTGGGCCGCAGTCCCTTGCCGCGTGCCTCCAGAATGCATTTGCGCAGGTCGTCCATCCGCATGCCGTCGGTATCGAGAGTCACCGGAACGACAGTTGCCCCGGTCGATTCGAAATACCGTATGCCGAACGGAAAGGTTGCCGCTTCGAGGAATACGGCATCCCCCGGCTCCAGATAGGCTCGCGCAATCAGCGATAGCCCATGAGCCGAGCCGTGCGTGATCATGATGCCATCGGGATCCTGCGGGCGGCCGTCGCGGCGGTTCAGATAGTTTGCCAGTTCCTCACGCAAACCCCTGTTGCCATATGACAGGTCCATGTACTCGCCCCGTGTCGAATATTCGAGCGCATAGGGCTCCATGACCGTTTCGGTGGCCAGCCTCACGAGCAGGTCGGCGGGGTATGTCGCCGCGTCAGGCAACCCCTGATCGAAGTCGAACGTGACTGTCGAAGGTTGTCGATGGAAATAGGGGGGATCGCCCGCTTGCGCGGCGGCGGATGTCAATTTCGACGGATCGAATGCACTGGCTTGCGCTACCTCGTTGGTCATCGACTTCTCCCATGTATCGTTGTTTGATTCGTTTGACGGACGACAAACTACCAATACATCCGATCCGGGCCAGCACCTTTCCAAATGGGCGCGGCCGGATAACCGGGAATGCTTGAGTGACGTAGCGTCAGGCGCCGTGATCGACGGTCAACCGCTCGCGAGCTTGAGGAACGCCTCGCTGCTCATCGGCGAGGCCCGCAGGAAGCCCTGAAACAGCGCGCAGCCTTCTTCGGCCACCACCGCAAGCTGCTCCTCGCTCTCGATCCCCTCGGCGATCACCGCCAGATCGAGAGCGTGGGCCATGGCGACAATGCCGCGCAGCACCGCCCGGTCGCGTGCATCGCCCGCGATTCCTTCGACCATGGTCCGGTCGAGCTTGAGATAGTGCAGCGGCAGCACCTTCAGATACCGAAAGTTGCAGAACCCCGCGCCGAAATCGTCGAGTGCGATGCGGATGCCCTGCGAGGACAGGTCCGCCATGGACGAGGCGGCAAGGCCCACATCCTGAAGCAAGGCCTGTTCGGTCACTTCCAGCGTCAGGCGGCGCGGCGGGAAACCGACCTCTTTGAGCAAGTCGAGCAGGCGTGCCGAATAGCTGCCCGAAGCGAGATCGGCGGGCGTCACATTGAGCGACACTCTCAACTCACCCGGCCAGTCCCGCGCCTTCTCCAGCGCCCGCCTGGCGATATGATCCGAAAGGTGGCCAACGTGATCGGCACGCTCGGCGATGCTGAACAATGCGCCCGCGCCGATCCGGCCCAGCTCGGCATGGTCCCAGCGGGCGAGCGCCTCTGCCCCGCAAAGGTGCTCATCGGGCAGGGAGAACTGCGGCTGGAAAACTATCGCGATTTCGCCCCGGTCGATGGCGCCGAGCAGATCGGCCTCGATTTCGGCGGCAGAACGCCCCGGCACGCTGGCGCCGCCATCCGACCAGACGAGACGATGGCCCTGCTGCGATTTCGCCTTTTCCAGAGCCTGAGCAAGCCGATCGAGCATCGAATCGAGCGCCTCGCCCCTCAGGGCGCGAAGCAGCGCTACCTTGGGCGTCAGTCTCACGACACCCGTCGCTCCGACCACCGGGCGGGCGATTTCGTCAGCGAGCTGGTCCGCCAGCAATTGCCAGCGTTCGCGGCTGCATTCCTCCGCCGCGATCACCAGAAACTTGCCGCCGCCTGCGTGAGCCGCGATCCAGCGCGATTCGAGCTCGGCGCTCGCCCAATGCTGCAATCGTGCCGCTACCTCGGCGAGCGCACTGTCGCCCGCCGCTTCGCCATAGGCGATGTTGACCGCATCGAAGCGTTGCAGGCCGATCAGCATGGCGTGCATATGGCCGGTTGCCCCGGACTGCGCGCGTTCGCTTTCCCAGAGGACAAGCCGCGCGCGCGCGGCTTCCACGCCTGGAAGCCCCGTCAACCGCTCGCGCAAGGTGCCGGCAGTCGTCTGGTTACGCCCTGTCATCTTCCCGCTATTACCGCAAAGCCCTTGCCAAAGGGTTCAATTTCGGACAGCCAGCGCGGGTATCGCAAGACACAACGCGCCAAAAACCGGGAGATTTCAAAGGTGGGCGGCGAATTGAAGCTCGCACTGGTCGTCTCGGACAGCGACAAGGCACAAAGCGGGGCACAGCGCCTGCGCGGCTCTTTCGACTGGGTCGATCCTGCCGACGCAGACACACTGGTTGTGGTCGGTGGCGATGGCTTTCTACTCTATTGCCTGCATGAAATGATCGGTCGCGGTGTAAGCAAACCGGTTTACGGCCTGCATCTCGGCACCGTCGGGTTTCTGATGAACGGCAGCGACGATGCGTCCACCATCGAACAGCGCGTGGCGAACGCACACCGCGTTTCTGTGCGCCCGCTCGAGATGCACGCGACCACGCAATCCGGCGAGCAGGTCTGTCACCATGCGATCAACGAGGTCTCGCTGTTGCGCCAGACCCGCCAGACCGCCAAGCTCGAAGTCATCATCAACGGTCGCGTGCGCATGGCGGAACTTGCGGGCGACGGCGTGCTGGTGGCGACGCCCGCGGGTTCAACCGCCTACAACCTGTCCGCCAACGGGCCGATCCTGCCGCTCGGGTCGGGAATGCTGGCGCTGACCCCGATCAGTCCGTTCCGGCCGCGCAGATGGCGCGGAGCGATCCTTCCCGACAGCGCCGAAGTCGAATTCCGGGTGCTCGAATCGGAAAAACGACCGGTTGCCGCCGTTGCCGACCAGAAGGAGGTGCGAGACATCGAACGGGTGCGCATCAAGGCGTCGCGCGAAAAGGAAATGACCTTGCTGTTCGATCCGGGCGCGAGCCTTGAGGAGCGGATATTCTCGGAGCAGTTCCAGGTCTGATTACAAGTCGTCGTCGCGGGCTTGCCATCTGCATCGACGCTGCTATAGGCGCACCCCTGCCCCGGAAACGGGGCTGCTCCCCGATAGCTCAGCGGTAGAGCATTCGACTGTTAATCGAATGGCCGTAGGTTCGAATCCTACTCGGGGAGCCATTTTTCCTCAGCCCACCGGCTGCGGCATACGGGCTCATCCGCCCGAAAGTTCCTTCATCCTGAGGTTGAACGCCAGCGTGATGCGGTCTTCGTCCTCGTCGTTGGGCAGAACCCAGTGCGGCATCGTCGCCGGAAAGACCAGCAAGGTTCCCTCTTTCGGTCGAAATGTGAATTTCGGCGGATTCATCGCATGAAACAGTTTCGAGTATGGTCCGTAACGATAGCTCGGATTGAGGAACTGCAGTGCACCGCTGGCTTCGCTTGAAGTCTGCGGAATCTTCACGAAATAGACGCCGGACAGGTCGAACGTATCATGCGTGTGCATCTGGTTGTAACCGTGGGGAGGATTGATGTTGGCCCAACCCTCCAGATCGAGTCTGGCGTTATTGAGTTGTTCCTTCGTGAAGTAGCGTTCCAGTGTCGGCTTGCAGGCCTCGATGAAATGCTTGCACGCTTTCTCGATCGCTGGGTCGGTGCGCTTGAAGATGTTTCCGGATGAATGCCAGCCGGAGACGTTCGAGCGCGTCATGCCCCCGTCCTCCTGCTGCCATTGCCTGATCTCCGCAACAAGGTCGCGATTCAGCCGGTCCATGTCCGGAACCTGATATTCATCGATTATCGGCGCGAAAACCGCATGCGAATTGACATGCGCCACCACCTGATCGGCTTCGGTTACACTCATTATTCAGCTCCTGTCAGCAGTCGGCGGGGGTTGTCGCGAAATATGACCTCGAGATCGTCATCGGTGACCCCGCGCTCGCGCAATTTGTCGGCAAAGTCGGTCAGCACATGGGTCATCGGCTTCATGTTGCCGATGAACTGCTCGACCGTAAGCTTGACGCCGGTGGAAATCGCGAAGGGCACCTTGGCGGCCTTGGAACCGCACATGCAGTCCTGCGAGAGGCAAAGGTTTTCGCGGTGCCCGCCGCGGATAAGCTCGGCGACGATGTCGGCGCGGTGATCGTCGCTGGCAAGCGATTCCAGCCCGACCCGGTCGATCCCCACGAAAGTCCCGTTCGCGGCCAGCGCGGCGATCGGCGCGGCGCTCTTCTGCTCGTCCTGATGGCCGATCATGATCCGTGAGGGATCGCCCCCGTTCTCGGCAAAGACCGCCTGCTGGACGTCGCCATGCCGCGAATTTTCGGTGTGGGTGATAATGGCAACGCCCGACTGGGCCTGCGCCTTGGCTGCGGCGGCCAGAACACGGCGTTCCAGCGGTGTGGCGTCGAGCCCGGTCGCCGCCTTGATGATGCCAGGTTTCAGGCCGGTCGAACCGACGCCGTCATGAATCTCCGAGAGGTAGAACTCGGCAATCTCGTCGGCATCGCGCGCGCGCCAGTAAAAGGGGATGCCCATGGCCTCCATGTAGAAGCCGGTCGCGAAAATGATCTTTACGCCCGACTTCTCGGAGACCTCGGCATAAAGCTCGGGGTCGCGGCCCAGCTCGACCGGGCACGGATCGACAATCGCACCCACGCCAAGATCGCGCAGCTTCTGCAACTGATCGACACTGCGCGCCACGATCTCGGGAATGTCGGGCGCGTAGGATGGGTCAAGTTCCTGCCCAGGCAGGTCGATCGTTATGTGCTCATGCACCAGCACCCGGCCAAGGTTGGCCGCATCGACCGGCCCCGTTACGCTCATCACCTGCATTGCGTCGCTCTCCCGCTATCCGTTCCGCCTCAGGCTATTGCCCCGTGGCAGTGCTTGTATTTC
>JAGREJ010000339.1 GCA_020446595.1 Novosphingobium sp.
GGCCGGAACGACCTGATGGACGAATATATCCGGGCCATGAAAGCCTCGTGGACCGGCGAGGATTTCACGTTCGAGGGCACGGGTTACCTCGCGATGGGCAACCGGGTCGAGCCTGCGCCCGCGCAGAAGCCGCATCCGCCCATCGTCATCGGCGGCAATTCCAAGCGGGCGCTGCGCCGCACCGCCGAACTGGGCGATTACTGGTATCCCTTCATCGTGCCCAAGATGATCTCGGACACCGCGCGCACGGCCAACATCTCCAACGACGAGGAGATGAACGAAGCCATCGCCTACATGAACGAGCATTGCGACAAGATCGGTCGCAAGGACAAACCCGGCCTGATGATGGCGGGCGGCTTCAACCTGTCGGGCCAGTGGAACGCGCAGGAAGCGATCGACCTCTATGCACACCACAAGGAACTGGGCTCAGTGCTGTCCGGTTGCTCTATCGATGCGAGCAGCGTGGAAGAGTGGTGCGACCATGCCCGCCGCTTCGGCGAGGAAGTGATCGCGAAGCTGTAACGATTAGCTTGCGGCGGAGATCGCTTCAGCGAAAGCTTTCACCGCCGCAATCTCATCGCCGCCCCACACCGCGCCCGAAACCGCCAGAAAATCCGCGCCTGCCGCGACCAGCGGGGCGCAGTTTTCCGGCGAAATTCCGCCGATAGCGACGCAAGGTATCTCGAACAGGGCCTGCCACCATTCAAGCAGATCGGGCCCCGCATGGTGGCTCACCTCCTTGGTCGTGGTGGGGAAAAAGGCCCCGAACGCGACGTAGTCCGCGCCTGCTTCGCCCGCTTCCATCGCGAGATGGCGGCTGTCATGACAGGTGACGCCGATCTGCGCTTCCTTGCCAAGCACTTGCCGCGCCTCGGAAACGGTCCCGTCCTGCTGGCCCAGATGCACGCCATCCGCCCCAAGGCGCTTGGCGAGGCTGATCGAATCGTTGACGATGAAGGCCACGTCTCGCTCGTTGCAAACGGTCTGCAACGGCTCTGCAAGCCGGGCGCACAGGTGCTGGTCAAGGCCCTTCACGCGGAACTGGAACGCCGCGACGAGCCCCTGGCCCGCGTCGATGGCCCGCGCCAGTCGCTGTGGAAAGTCTCCGCCCACCTCAAGCGGGGAAATCAGGTATAGCTGGCAGGGTGACGGTGCGGGTTCGGACATGGATCGCGCGTTAGACGCAAGACGAGGCCGCGCCAAGCATTCGGGAACGGTTCAGAACGATGCTGGCACACTGCAAGCCATGATACGACTTGCACTCGCCACGTCCGCAAGCATGGCCCTGACTGCCTGTGCCGCAGTCTCGGCCGCTCCGACCGATCCTCAGCCACCCGGACCACCGCTTGCCTGGGCCGCGCTCGGAGAGCGCATATTCGTCGATGGCCCTCAGGTCACGCCGCTAGAAGTGCTGGAAGACAGCCGATGCCCGATGAGGGCGCAATGCGTCTGGGCGGGCCATGTGCGCATCCGTGCCACGGTGCATCTCGGCACCGGCGACAGAACCTACGAGCTGACAAGCGGCAAGCCGATCCAGGTCGCCGATGGCAGCTTCGAACTGGTCGAGGTCAAACCGGCCATGACCAGCGATGGCCCAATCGAGCCGGACGATTACCGGTTCGGCTTCCGCTTCATGGGCGGCCTATGACGACGCCCCGCCCCGGTCAGGCGACGCTCGCCGCATAAATCTGATCGATGGCCGCGCCGAGCGTCGCATCGAACTCGGCGTCGCTTTGCTGGGCGCGAATGTCCTGAAGCAAGCCCCGGCTGAAGCTGGCGAACATGCCCTTGTTCTTGGCCAGTTTCTCGCAGGCCTCGTCGGTGGAGTATCCGCCCGACAGCGCGACCACGGCCAGCACCTTGGGATGGGCGATAATATCGGCGTAGAGGTTCGCCTCCACCGGAATCGAAAGCTTGAGCATCACCTGCTGACCTGCCGGCAACGCTTCGAGATTCTTGAGAATTTCGGCGTGGAGGATCTTCTCACCCTCGGCACGATCCG
>JAGREJ010000340.1 GCA_020446595.1 Novosphingobium sp.
TGCGCGATGCGCGAGACGCAGTGCATCGGCCCATTCCGGCCAACCGGATCGCGCAAGCTGCCCCGGCTCGATCCATTCGGGCAGGTCGGGAAGTTGCGCCAGTGCCTGCGCCACAAAACCCGCGACGCGCGGCTGCGTCAGCCCTTCGGACAAGCCATAGACCGGCTCGCAAGCCTGCCCGGCCAATTCCGCCGAGCTTTCCGCGACATGGTCGGGATGGACGATCTGGAGCATCTGGCCATACTGGTCGAGCCTGCCCGCTACCCATCGCTTCTCGCCAACCGGAAGCTGCTTCTTCGCCGTATAGGACGCACGCCCGAAATAGGTGATCGCGCAGACATTGCCCAAGGCGTCCTCGGCCAGCACGCGATATGGCCCGCGTCCCTTCGAGGCGCGATGTTCGCGCGGCGTGAGCGCGACGATGATGTTCTCGCCCACCGTCGCCGCATCGAGATCGGGCACCGCGCGTCGTTCCACGAAGCGTTCGGGCAGATGGTAGGCAAGGTCGCGCAGCCGGGTGAGCCCAAGCTTTTCCAGCGGGCGCAGCAGTTTCGGGCCGACGCCTTCGAGAGTCTGCACTTCGGCGAACAGGGAATTGAGGCGTTCGGGGCGCATGCACGGGTCTTAGCGCCCTGCTTGCCTTGCTGCGAGGCCCTGACTAGTGCCCATCCCCATGGAAGACCTCCCGACCCGTCTCGCCCGCCTGCGTTTCCGCGCCTGGCATCGCGGCACCCGCGAGGCGGACTATATCTTCGGCTGCTTCTTCGATGCCCGCCACGTCGATTGGGACGTGGACGAACTCGACTGGTTCGAGGCCCTGCTCGGCGAGGAAGACGTCGATTCGCTCGCCTGGGCGATGAGCCAGCAACCGGTTCCGGAACGTTACGCAGGGCCGATGATGGATGCCTTGCAGAAGCTGGATTTCGTTGAAATCCCGCGCTGAAGGCGTATCTGCCCCTCACCCGGCCAACCAACATGCCCGATCTCAACCGCATCCTTTCGGCGACAGCGCCGCTAACACTCGCCTCGGTCGCACGCGGAGCGCAGCCGCTCGTGATGGCCGATCTGGCGCGAGCCAGCAGCGGGCGTGGCGTGTTTGTCGCGCTCAACGATGCAGACATGAACTCCGTGGCCGAAGCCGCCGGGTTCTTCGCACCCGAACTGGACGTCATCGAGTTCCCGGCATGGGACTGCCTGCCCTATGACCGGTCCAGCCCGGCACTGTCGGTCAGTGCGCGACGTTTGTCGGCTCTGCACCGCCTGCAAATCCCGTCACCGGGACCGCAGCTTCTCGTCACCACGATCAACGCGGTAACCCAGCGCGTCCCCACCCCCTT
This sequence comes from Novosphingobium sp., assembly GCA_020446595.1. GTDB lineage: Bacteria > Pseudomonadota > Alphaproteobacteria > Sphingomonadales > Sphingomonadaceae > Novosphingobium. Next base: position 1,338 of record JAGREJ010000340.1, read on the forward strand.
CCGCATTCGCGAATCGGTGCGGCTGCTGAAACCCGGAATGGAGATCAGTCATGATGGCCTGATCGCACTGCTTCGCCGCCAGGGCTACATGCGCGCCGACACTGCCGTCGATGCGGGCGACTTCGCCGTGCGCGGCTCGATCTTCGACATCGTGCCTTCGGGGCTTGGCTCGGGACTGCGCCTCGATTTCTTCGGCGACGAACTGGAAACGCTGCGCCTGTTCGATCCCAACAGCCAGCGTTCGACCGGATCGGTTGGTGAGCACCTGCTGCTCCCGGCGGGCGAGACGCTGCTCGATGAGGAGACGGTCAAGCGGTTCCGCTCGCGTTACCGCGAAATGTTCGGCGCCAAGGCGACCGAAGACCCGCTCTATCAGGCTGTGAGCGACGGACGCAGACTGGCCGGCATGGAGCACTGGCTGCCGCTGTTCGAAGACAAGCTGGCAACACTGTTCGATCATGTCGACCACCGCGACCTCATCGTCATCGACAGCGCAGCGGCGGCAGGCGCCCAGGAACGGTTCGACGAAATCGCCGACTATTTCAGCGCCCGCAGCGAGGGCGCGGAACGCGCGCCGGGCAGCTATCGCCCATTGGAGCCCTCCGCACTCTATCTGTCGGCGGACGAATGGGCGGAACAGGCGAAAGACTGGCCGCTCCATCGCGCCGATCCGTTCGCCCGGCCCGAAGGCGGCTCGGTCATCGATTTCGGCTTCTCCGGCGCGCGGGACTTCACGCCTGAACGCGCGCGCGGCGACAACGCCTACGAGGCTGCGGCAAAGCATCTTCATTCAGTGGCAAAGTCGGGCCGCAAGGCGGTGATCGCCGCCTATACCGAGGGCAGCCGCTCGCGCATCTGCTCGATCCTCGGCGAAGCGCAGGCCCCTGCCCCGGCGCTGGCCGATACCTGGCAGGAGGCGCTGGGCCTTGCCGCGAAGGGTCGCCCCGCCGCGCTGGTCCTGCCCATCGAAACCGGTTTTTCGAACGCCGAAATCGAACTGGTCAGCGAGCAGGACATGCTCGGCGACCGGCTGGTGCGACGCAAGAAGCGCAAGAAGGACGCAGACGCCTTCCTCGCCGAGCTTTCGGCGCTGACGCCGGGCGATCTGATCGTCCACATGGAGCATGGCATCGGCCGTTACGAGGGTCTGCAATCGATCCCGGTCGGCAGCAGTCCGCACGACTGTGTGATGCTGACCTATCACGGTGGCGACAAGCTCTATATCCCGGTCGAAAACCTCGACGTGCTCTCGCGCTACGGCAATGCCGACGAAGCCATGCCGCTTGACCGGCTGGGCGGCGAAGCATGGCAAAAGCGCCGCGCCCGCCTGAAAGAGCGCATCGGCGAAATCGCCGCCGAGTTGATGAAGACCGCCGCCGAACGCGCATTGCGGCAGGCGCCGGTGATGCAGTCCGAAGGCTCGGGCTACGACCAGTTTTCCGACCGCTTCGGCTGGGACGAAACCGAGGATCAGGAACGCGCCATCGAGCAGGTGCTGGCTGATCTTGGCGAGGGCAAGCCGATGGATCGACTGGTCTGCGGCGATGTCGGCT
>JAGREJ010000341.1:0-4447 GCA_020446595.1 Novosphingobium sp.
CCACCGGCGAAATCGACGCCGTAGTTGAGGCCCTTGGTCACAACCAGCCCCCAGCTTGCCGCGATCAGGATCATGCTGACCACGTAGAACGGCACGCGCCATTTCAGGAACTTGATGTTGGTGTCTTCGGGGACGAGCTTGAGCAGTTTCATGGGCCCGGCTCCTAAATCGTTATGTCGCTGGGCCGCGCCTTGCGCAGCCAGCCGGCCACCCACATGCGGGTCATGGTCACGGCGGTGAAGACGCTGGTGAACAGGCCGATGATGAGCACGACGGCAAAGCCGCGCACCGGCCCGGAGCCGAACACGAACAGCAAGACACCGGCGATGAAATTGGTGACGTTGGCGTCATAGATCGCGCGGCTGGCTTCCTTGTAACCGTTCTCGACCGCCGCGACCACGCGCCTGCCCTTCTTGCGCTCTTCACGGATGCGTTCGTTGATGAGCACGTTGGCATCGACCGCCGCACCGATCGTGAGCACCAGACCGGCAAGCCCCGGAAGGGTCATGGTCGTGTTCATGACCGCCATGATGCCCAGGATCATCAGCACGTTGAGAATGAGCGCCGCGGTCGCGTAGACTCCGAAGCGACCATAGACCGCGATCATAAGTGCAATGACGAGTAGTGAGCCGATGCCCATCGCCAGCAGGCCCTTCTTGATCGAATCCGCGCCAAGATCGGGACCGACCGTGCGCTCCTCGACCACGGTGAGATCGACCGGCAGCGCGCCCGAGCGCAGCGAGATCGCCAGTTGATTCGCGCTTTCCACGGTGAACCGACCCGAAATCTGCGCCGAGCCGCCAAGGATCGGCTCGTTGATGTTGGGCGCGGAAAGCACCTTGCCATCGAGGATGATCGCAAAGGGCTTGTTGACGTTCTCGCTCGTCAGCTTGGCGAATTTGGCTCCGCCCTGCTGATCGAACGTGATCGAAACGACCGGCTCGTTGCTCTGCTGCTCAAAGGTCTGCCGGGCGTCGGTCAGGCTGTCGCCCTTGATGCCGCCAAGCCGCCGCACGGCTATCGCGGCGACGCCCTCGGCGGACGGATCGGCATAGGGCACGATCTCGCTGCCGGGTGGAGCAATGCCCTGGGCAATGTCGGTGGGGGCGGCCGTTACATCGACAAGCTTGAATTCGAGTTTGGCGGTCTGGCCGAGCAGTGCCTTGAGCGCCGCCGGATCATCGAGCCCCGGAACCTGCACAACGATGCGGTCATCGCCTTGACGGATAATGGTCGGCTCGCGCGTGCCGAGTTCGTCGATGCGCTTGCGTACGACTTCGGTGGCCGAGTCCATGGCAAGCGTCACCGCCTGTTCCAGCCCCTCGACGGTCGGGGTGAGCACGAAGCGGTTTTCGTCCACCACCTCGATCGTCCAGTCGCGCTGACCAGTCAGCCCCGCACCGTAGGTCAGCGGCAGCACTTCCTCGCGCGCGGCATCGACCTGCGCCGTGTCGCGCACGGTGAAGGCAAGCTTGCCGCCGCTCGACGAGATGTCGCCGATGCGGATACGCGGATCGGCATTCTTGAGCCGGGCACGGACCGACTCTTCCATGTTTTCGAGCCGCTGCGCGCGCACCTGCGCCGGATTGGCTTCGAGCAGGATGTGGCTGCCCCCGGCAAGATCGAGCCCGAGATTGACCATCGGCTCGGGCAGACTTTTCGGCCACGGCATGTTCGCGAGCGAGAACAGCGACGGCAGCGCGGCAGCCGCAACCACGAGCGTCAGCGCCCACAGCCAAACACGCTTCCAGGTGGGAAATTCGAGCATGGCCTCGGGTCAGGGCTCAGTCATTGGCCGGCGAGGAGCCGGGAGGAGCGATGACATCGGAAATCGTCGACTTGACCGCCTTGACTTTCACGCCTTGCGCGATCTCGATGTCGGCGTAGTTGTCGTCAACCTTGAGCACCTTGCCGACCAGACCACCGCCGGTCAGCACCTGATCGCCCTTCTTGATCGCGGCGATCTTGGCGCGGTGTTCCTTCTGCTGCCGCATCTGCGGGCGAATGATGAGGAACCAGAAGATCAGGCCCATCGCGACGAGCGGCATGAACTGGATCCACGCGGGCGGAGCTCCGGCCGAAGCTCCAGCCGCCAGTATTGTGAGAATTGAGGTATTCATGGTCAGAAAGGGCTTCCTCTCGTTCAGCGCGCGCGACTAGCAACAATGTGCGGGTCTGGCAACGCGGCGCTATGCGCTTGTCATGCCGTTCTGCCGTGCCTATAGGCCCTCGCTCCGGTCGGGACGTAGCGCAGCCTGGTAGCGCATCACACTGGGGGTGTGGGGGTCGGAGGTTCGAATCCTCTCGTCCCGACCAATCAAAAAAGTTCCAAACAGCCAGCAATCAGCCCGGCAACCTGCGCGCGGTAATGATCGCGCCCAGCGGTTCGCGCTGGACCAGTACGACCCCCCGAAGCCCGCTCTCGCGCGCCTTTGGCAGGTCAAGCGATAGCGCCTTCCCATTCCAGCTCCCGAGATCGACAAGCTCGCGCACGACACCGCGATGCGGCAGCGTTCGCCCGAAATTCTCGCCCGCGTGGATCGGAACGTTGCGGACCTTCGGATCGTAACGGACGAGCCAGATCCTTGCCGCCACCTTGCTGGCGCTCGCACCCACGCGCACCTTGTCCGCATCGACCGACAACCCGGGAGCATCGAGGCCAAACCGCGCCTCGGCAATCGCCCGGTCGAACTTGACCTGATTCGACCCCACCACTGCGACCGAGCCGTTCACCACCATTTCAGGCGTCGCCACCTGGCCGACCCCGAGCCGCGCATAGTCTCGCTGACGCTTGGTGAAGGCGGGCTTGGCAAAGGTGTCCTTCCAGCCCAGCTGGTCCCAATAGGTGACGGCGAAGGACAGTGCGACCACGTCGCCGCGATCGGCGATCCGGTTGAGATAGGCATTGGCGGGCGGGCAAGAGGAGCAGCCCTGGCTCTGAAACAGCTCGACAATGACCGGCGCGCTACTTGCCGAAGTCCGGGTTTGCGGCTGCACGCGAGAGGCATCTTGCGCGCCCGCTCCGGACTGGTCGCATGCAAGCAGCAGAAGCGCCGAGGTGAGTGCGGCTGCGCGCAGGAAGGCAGGCCATCTAGGAGTCATCGAGCTGGTTCCTTTGCCGTTCCCCCTACATCGCTATTGCAGTCGCCAAGCTGAACGAACAGGCTTGCAGTCTCCCTCGTCCAGACCGATCGGGCTCCGGCCTCAGCCTCGCCCTGCCGCAGCGCGAAAGCCCGCCACCACCGGCTCGAGATAGGCCACCGCATCGTCGTAATCGTCAGGCGTATCGAAACGCACCGAAAACTCGGTGACGCCCGCCTCGATCATCGCGCCGACCTTATCCATGCTGGCGGCCACGTCGATCCTGCCGTCGTCCTGCTTGCGCAGCGCAAGGTTGCCGACAATCCGCATGGCCGACACATCGCCTCCCGCCTCGGCGACAGCCTCCTTCATTCGGGGCGCGGCATTGAGAATGTCGCCAGCGTCCGGCCCCCAGGGGATCCAGCGCGCGCCATAGGTCGCGAGCCTGCGCACGGTCGACTTGCGGAAGGTGCCCGAAATCCAGAACGGCACCCCGCCCTCCTGCAAGGGTTTCGGCATCTGATGAATCTTGCTGAAGCTGAGCAGCTCCGAAGAGAAATTCGCCTGCCGCTCCTGCCACAGCGTCGTGCAGACCTGCAGCGCATGATCGAGCAGCTTGCCGCGCCCTTCGAAGGAAAGGCCCGCCGCTTCGTATTCCGCCGCCTGCCAGCCGACCCCGACGCCAAGCGCCAGACGCCCGCCCGACAGGACATCGATGGTTGCGGCCATCTTGGCAAGCACCACCGGCCGGCGCAGCGCGGCCAGCAGGATATTGGTGCGGAAATCGACCTGCGAGGTCTGACCCGCAAGCCAGGCAATGGTCGTGATCGGTTCGAGCCAGTGACCATCCGGCCCGGTCGGCTGAGCGCCGCCCTTGCTGCCACCGACCTCCGGCTTCGCATATTCCTCCAGCGCCTCGCCGAACACGACGTGGTCGGAGATCAGCAGGCAATCGATGCCCGCCGCGTCCGCCGCACGGGCGAAAGTCGCCATCGGCTGCCACCCGCCGGGATCCTCGGCGGCGAAGCTGGGCAGGCTGGTGCACATTTGCGGAATTGGCTTGGCGGTCATGGCTTTCGGCTTTCCTCGAACAGTTGCAATTTCGCCCCGTGATAGGCACCGGGGCCAAAAAGGAAAGGGTCGCAGCTTGCAAAGGCTGCCACCGACACCTTGTCGCTTGACAATGATACACCTTTGCCTGTTTTCTTGGCCTCCAATCAAGGAGAGAGACGATGACCTCATGGCTGCGCCAATACTGTTTCCACGTCACCGACATCGAGCGGTCGATCAAGTTCTACGAGGCCATCGGGCTGACCTGCACCAGCCGGACCCAGATCACCGACGAGATCAAGGAAGCGGTCGTCGA
>JAGREJ010000341.1:4507-4929 GCA_020446595.1 Novosphingobium sp.
CATGGGCACCGCGTTCTGGAAGCTCTACGTCTACACCGACGACTGCGAAGGCATGTACAAGAAGGCGCTCGAAGCCGGCGGAAAGTCGCACACGGCACCCGTAAGACTTGAACGCTGGCCAACGCTTGTCGCCTTCGTGACCTGCCCCGACGGCTATCTGATCGAGTTTCTCCAGCGCGACGAATCGCCCACGGAGAACAACGCTGGCGGATCGCCGCGCGACCAGTCGGTCAACTGATCGATCTATCGAGCAAGGACGCAAAACCGGCGCGAATGAGCATCGCGCCGGACAGTCCCATGGAAGATCGCTTGACAATGATACGCCATTGCCTGTTTTCATGAGGGGCTTCGATCCGGGTCCATCTGACCTGCACGCGAATCATTCCAAGGAGAGAGAAGATGACCTCATGGCTGCGCCAATA
>JAGREJ010000342.1 GCA_020446595.1 Novosphingobium sp.
AAGGTGCCCGCGCCCATGCGCATGTCATAGGGCTGGAGGATCAGGCAGCCACGCGCGCTCCAGAACGAGTGGAGCGCAAGAATCATGTCCTGAAACGAGAGCGGAGCAGCCGTATTCGCCATGGCGCGGCCTTTGGCGCAGCGGCTCTGGCGGGTCAACCGGGCAGTGAAGTCCCGCCCCTGTCTCCAAATCGTTCATCGACGCTTGAGCTGCGTCGTCTATAAGCCGTGCGCATGTTGAAGCTCCTCATCAGGACGGGCGCCCGCCTCGCCGCACTGCTCGCCGCCTTTGCCGTCCCGGCATCTGCCGATACGTCCGAGCCCGATACGCAGCCGATAGAGTCGATACAGATCGTCGAGCGCGCCGGACCGGCGCTCTGGCTGGTCGGCGACGAGGACACGACAATCTACCTGTTCGGCACCGTTCACGCGCTTCCGCCCGGCGTCGAATGGTTCGAGGGCAATATTGCCAACGCCTTCGCAGCCTCTGACTCTCTCGTTACCGAGGTCGTGAACAAGGACGATACGGCCATGGCCGGGCAAATGATAAAGCTGGCCATGCTGCCCGAAGGCGCCAACCTGCGTGACCAGCTTTCTCCCGAACAGCGCGCCGCCTATGACAAGGCGCTGGCGGACCTCGCCATCCCGCCCGCCATGCTGGACCGTTTCGAGCCGTGGTATGCGGCCATGGCGCTCTCGACCCTGCCGTTGATGAAGCAGGGCTATTCGCCGGAGAACGGCGTCGAAGGCCAGCTCGACAAGAAGGCCTCGGCGCGAAAGATGCCGCATCAGGGGCTGGAAACCGTCGAATACCAGATCGGCCTGTTCGATGGGCTGCCCGCGGACGTGCAGCAACGCTACCTCGGCGAGGTCATAGAGCAGCTCCCCACTATCCGCGAGGATATCGCGGCGATCATCGCTGCGTGGAAAAGCGGCGATGCCGAGGAACTGGCGCGATTGATGAACTTCGGGGATTCCGATCCGGTCTTCGCCGAAACCCTGCTGACCGGGCGCAACAAGGCATGGGCCGAATGGATCGACGAGCGGATGGACAAGCCGGGAACCGTGTTCGTCGCGGTCGGCGCGGGTCATCTGGCCGGGAAAGGCAGTGTTCAGGAACAGCTCGCCAAGCGGGGCATCGGAACCGCACGCGTGCAATGATGCGCGCTCCGCTCGCCGTGATCGTTACGCTGGCGCTGGCGGCGTGCGGCTCTGGAACCGATCCCGCTTCGCCCGCGCTCTGGCAGGCACACTGCGCGGACACGCAGCAAGCCTGGCTGTTCGGCACGGTCCATGCACTCGAACGGCCCGCGGACTGGCGCGGCGATGCTGTCGACAAGGCCATGGCCGAGGCGGACCTGCTGATGGTCGAACTTGCCGATCCGGACAATGCCAAAGCCAGCGCGCAGGTTTGGGAAACACTGGCGAAGAGCCCAGGCCAAGGCCCTTTGTCTGGCCGGGTTGCGGCAGAGCAGCGAAAGAACCTTGCGGCCGTGCTGGACCGCACCGGGCTCAAGGACGGCGACTTTGCCGGCATAGAGACCTGGGCGGCCGCGCTCACAGTGGCGCAGGCCAGCAGCCGCCAGCTCGACAGCGCCAACGGCATCGACCGCGCGGTGATCGCCGCCATGAATGGCAAACAGATCGAGGAGCTTGAAGGCCGCGAGGCGCAGCTTTCCATCTTTGATCGACTGCCGGAAAGCGAACAACGCGATCTACTGGACGCGATTGTCGCCGATGCGGCGCGCGGCAGGGACGAGGCAACCGATCTCGCAACGGCGTGGCGGCGCGGCGACATGGACGCCATCGCACAGGAGAGCCGACGCGGCCTGCTCGCCGATCCGGAGCTGCGCGAGGCGCTCTTCACCGCGCGCAACCGGCGCTGGACCGCACGTATCACGCAAGCAATGAAGCGCGGCGATGTTGCCTTCGTCGCAGTCGGCGCGGCCCATCTTGTTGGTCCGCAAGGCGTCCCGGCAATGCTGCGCGAACAGGGCTGCGCGGTGGAACGGGTCCAGTAATTCCTTGCATCGCGGCGCACCTGCGACTATGCGCGCCGGCTTCCGGCATGGTCATCCCTGGAGGCGTGTCGGCAAGTTGAACTCCATTCGAAAGGTAGTGACCAATGAGCGACGCTCTTACCCTGCCGGCCGAATCGCGCGAACGGGCGGGCAAGGGAGCCTCCCGCGCACTTCGTCGCGAAGGCCGTGTCCCCGCCGTCATCTATGGCGGCAAGGAAGACCCCCATTCCATTCATGTCGAGGCCAAGCTGCTCACCCAGCAGCTCGGAACCGGCCACTTCATGAACTCGATCGTGATGATCGAAGTCGATGGCAAGAGCGTGCGCACGCTGCCAAAGGACGTTGCTTTCCACCCGGTCAGCACCCGTCCGATGCATGTCGATTTCCTGCGTCTTGCCAAGGACGCGAAGGTCGATGTCAACGTGCCAGTTGTGTTCGTCAACGAGGAAGCCTCACCCGGCCTCAAGAAGGGCGGCGTGCTCAACGTGGTTCGTCACGAACTTGAACTGGTCTGCGAAGCCGACAAGATCCCGGCCGAGATCCAGATCGACGTCACCGGCCTCGATGTCGGCGATTCGATCCACATCAGCCACGTTGCCCTGCCCCAGGGCTCGGTCAGCAAGATCGAAGACCGCGATTTCACCATCGCAACCATCGTCGCTCCTTCGGCACTCAAGAAGGCCGAAGGCGAGGCAGCGGCCGAAGGCGGCTCGGATGAGGCTGCATCGGCTGACGGCGGCGATGCCGGTGAAGGCGAAGCAACCGAAGAGGGCGGCGAGGAATAATCTCCGCCCCATTACGGGAATTCTTGCGGCGCGGCGGTCCTATCGGGATTTGCCGCGCCGTTTGCATTCCGAGGGCTGGTGCGCCAGACCGCCACGGCTGGCGGCTGTCTGCCGTTGACCGGAGAGTGTGAAATGCAACTTTGGGTCGGCCTCGGCAATCCTGGCCCGCAATATGCCATGCACCGGCACAATGTCGGCTTCATGGCAGTCGATACCATCGCGGATGTCCACGGTTTTGCGGCGGTCCAGAAGAAGTTTGCAGGCTGGGTGCAGGAGGGACGCATCGGGCCCGAGAAGATCGTCCTGCTCAAGCCCGCCACCTTCATGAACGAGAGCGGCCGCTCGGTCAGCGAGGCCATGCGTTTCTACAAGCTGGAGCCCGAAGCACTTACCGTCTTTCATGACGAGCTCGATCTTGACCCGTTCCGGGTAAAGGTGCGCGTGGGTGGCGGCCTTGCCGGGCACAACGGCCTGCGCTCCATCAACCAGCATCTCGGCCCGGATTTCCGGCGGGTGCGCCTGGGCATCGGCCACCCCGGCCNNAAGGACCGGGTTACCGGATATGTGCTGGGCAATTACGCCAAGGCCGAGATAGACCCGCTGGCTGAAATGCTGGGTGCTATCGCCGCCGAGGCACATTGGCTGGCCGAGCATGACGACGCGCGGTTCATGAACGATGTGGCGTTGCGGATGGCGGACTAGGGCGTAGACTGTCATTCCGAGCGGACCGGGAGACAGAACATGACAGGCATCGACAGAAGAACGGTAATGGCAAGCGCAGGCGCGCTGCTGGGGGCATCGGGACTTGCGCCGTTCGCGCTTGCCCAAGCCGGAAAACCACTCGGAGGGAAAAGCATTCTGGTGACGGGCACGTCATCGGGTTTCGGCAGGCTGGGCGCGGAACACTATGCCCGTCTCGGCGCGCGGGTCTTCGCGACAATGCGCAATATCCCCCGCCCCGAAGCCGATGAACTGCGCGAGCTTGCGAAACGCGATTCGCTCGACCTGCATGTCCTCGAACTGGACGTGCTTTCCGAGGAACAGGTCAACAAGGCCATTGCAGACGCCCAGAAAATCAACGGCGGTCCGCTCGACGTGCTGGTGAACAATGCCGGGATCAACATTCATGGTCCGGTCGAGGCACAGGACATCGAAGCGACTCATCTGTCTTTCGATACCAATGTCTATGGCTACCTGCGCACCGCGCGCGCGGTCCTGCCGGGTATGCGCAGCCGCAAGTCGGGCCTGGTCGTCAATGTGTCATCGCAGGTGGGCCGCGTGGTTTCGCCAAACGGCGGCATCTATTCGGCAACCAAGTTCGCGGTCGAATCGATGTGCGAGCAGCTTGCCTACGAGATGGTGCCACATGGCATCGATGTCGCCATTATCCAGCCCGGCGGTTTCCCGACCGGAATCGGCAAGAGCCGCGCCGCGCTGACGGGTGCGCTTTACGAGCGTTCGGCGAAGAGCCTTGGTCAAGCCTACCCCGATGCGGTTGCCGCGATGAAGCCGTCGGATTCCGCCCCGACCGGCCCTTGGCCGAATGCGCCCGATCCGATGGACGTGCCACGCGCCATTGCGGGGATCATTGCCATGCCCGCAGGCAAGCGCCCGCTGCGCACTGCCGTTCATCCCGGCAACAAGCCGCAACTGGAGATCAACCGGGTCGCGCGCGAAACGCAACTGGCGTGGCTTGGTGACGGCCCGAACGGTCCTTGGGTCAAGGCGGCGCTGGACTGATGCGGCGCCTTCACCTCATCGCCTTTGCTACCATGGCTGCACTGGCGACCGGCCCCGCGCCCGGCCTTGCCGCCAATGCGAAGACCGAAAAGCGTTGCGGCTATCTCGCCAACCCAACGCCCGCCAACTGGTGGCTGACCGACCGCGATGGCGAATGGATCATTGGCGTCCAGGGCGGCTATCAGGCCGAAGGGCTCGATGTGCTGCCAGAGAGCTTTTACGAAAAGGGCTGGATCAGGACCAACGGGTATTACGGCTATCGCTGTGCCTGCCTGACCGTCACGACCGACCGCAAGGCGATGCGCATCAGGCGGATATACGGCGGAGAACCGCTGGCAATGAAGCGTTGCAAGCAGGACAAGGCACTTGGCCGCGCTCCGTAAAGCGTCTGCATCGGGTAAAATTCGACAGTAAACGAATTAACCATATTCAGTGTCGGTATCCATTACAGCCAGGCGCGACCGGTATGGGCGTTAACCATCGTGAGGCCCGCAAAACCGTAATTGGCACACCGTTTGCATCGTAGTCGTCAACCTAAGCAGGGGAAACGACAGACATGAAAACCAAGACCATCATTCTCGCCGGCCTGGCTTCCGCGCTTGCCATTTCCACTCCCGCCTATGCAGGTGGCGGATCCTGGGGCGGATCGAGCGGCGGCTCATGGAGCAGCTCCTCGGGCGGCATCAAGCCGGTTCACCGCCACTATTGCGGCTGCGGCCACACCACCTGCGGCACGACCTCGGGCGGCACCCCGCCGAACACGACCTCTTCAGGCGGCACACCGCCGAACACGACCTCTTCGGGCGGAACCCCTCCGGGCGGATCGAGCGGCGGCAATCAGGTTCCTGAACCGGATATGCTTGCGCTGCTGGGCCTCAGCCTCGTGGGCCTTGGCGTCGCACGCCGCCGTCGCAGCTCGAAGAAGTAAGCTTCTTTCGGAAATTCCAGCCGGTTGCCGTCTCCTGGTACCGGTCAGGAACAGGGCAGGCTCCGTGCACCGCACGGGGCCTGCTGCCTTTTCGAGCCGTGCTCAGACGCCTGAAGCCTGGGCTTGAGCCTTGGCAAGAAGCGCAAGCTCCTGCGGGCTGGCATCGGCCCAACCAGCGACCGGCGCCAGCGTCTCGAGCGCCCCTTCAGGGTCTTGTGACGCCAGCTTCGCCTCGCCGAGGAGCATTCTCGCCTTGCGGTTTTCGGGCTCGCGCAAAAGCTGCGACGACAGGCGCGAAATGGCCAGATCGACCTGCCCGAGGCGGATCAGCGCCTCGGCATAGAGCGCACTCGCATCAGGCATCGTTTCCATCCGGTCTTCGTAAGGCTGAAGCAGGGTGCGCGTCTTGGCCCAGTCCTTGTTCTCGGCTGCAAGCAGGGCTTCGAAGTAAAGCAGTTCGGTATCCTCGGGCCTCGCGATCCGCCCCGCCTTGACCAGCGCGGCGACCTTGTCGAACTGCTTGAGTTCGGCCAGCATCGCAATTTGTCCCATCAGCGCCGGACGACTTTCCGGATAGGTGCGCGCTGCACGCGAATACCATGCAAGCGCCTTGCGTGGCCGGTTAAAGGCCATTTCCACGTCGCCGGAGACCAGGAGCGCATCCTCATCCGTGCGATCTGCGCTCACAGCTTGCCTGGCAAGGTCAGCGGCGCCCGCAATATCGCCTTGCGACAGGCGGAAGTGCGCATAGTCGGACAGAAGCCGCGCGCGATTGCCCTGCGCGCGCACGCCACTTTCGAAGGCGGGAAGCACCTGGTCCAGTTCATTGCGCCCGGTGTGGGCGATCGCCCGTATGCGCCACGCCTGGGCGCTCCGGTCTTCAGCCACGACCGCCATCGCGTCATCGTAGCGACCGAGCATGAGCATCGTTTCGGCCCGCAACAGGCGAAGTTCCGGGGTAGGCGGCCCCTGCGACGCCATTGTGTCCAAAATCCTCAATGCGGATTCCGGTTCTTCCTGCGCGATGTGAATTTGCACGAGAGCCAGTTGCGCGCGACGATTGTCGGGGGCGGCCTGGAGGATGGCCTGAAAATCAGGTCGTGCATGGGTGTAGCGATGCGCCGCCAACGCCTTCTCGGCCCGCGCCATTCGCTCCTGCGGGCTGGGCGCGCAGCTCGCGAGCAGACCGGCTGCAAGTGCTGCAACAAGGATGCGCGATGACCTCTGCATGGTTGCAGGGCATTAACTGTCCGGGGTGAACATTGCGTAAAAGACGTGGTCACGCCCCGGCGGGAAAGCTGGCCAAAGTGCATCCCCCCCGCTATTGGCGCGCGCTTGGAAGGGCGAATGGCCTGAAAAAGGGTGCACCATGGGATTTCGTTGCGGTATCGTCGGGCTGCCCAATGTCGGCAAATCGACTCTTTTCAATGCGCTGACCGAGACGCAGGCGGCGCAAGCGGCGAACTATCCGTTCTGCACGATTGAGCCGAACGTCGGTCAGGTCGGCGTGCCCGATCCCCGGCTCGATAAACTGGCGGAAATCGCCGGTTCGGCGAAGGTCATCCCCACCCAGCTCGGTTTCGTCGACATTGCCGGCCTCGTTCGCGGCGCATCGAAGGGCGAAGGCCTCGGCAACCAGTTTCTCGCCAA
>JAGREJ010000343.1:0-4832 GCA_020446595.1 Novosphingobium sp.
TGCGTCGACTTGCCGGTGCCATGATAGCCCTGGACCATAACGCGGCGATTGAAGGCAAAGCCGGCAAGGATCGCCAGCGTGGTGTCGGGATCGAAAACGTAGCTCTCGTCGAGATCGGGCACGCGCTCGTCGGCCTGACTGAAGGCAGGCACCTTCATGTCGATGTCGATGCCAAAGGCCTCGCGCACGTCGATTTCAGTGTCTGGCGCGGCCATCAGCGTGGCGTCGCGTTCGCCGGTCTTGATATTGGTCTGTTCGGTCATGGCCGAACCGCCTATACGCGCTGACGCGGGCCTGCAATACGTTTGGCTGCTAATCGCATATCACGGGAGAGCCTATATGAAGCTTTACGGCGGGCTGCTATCGCCCTTTGTCCGCAAGGTCGCCGTGGTCCTTGAGGAAAAGGGCCTCGACTGGGAACTCGTCTCCATCAGTCCGAACACGCCCGACCCTGATTTCAACGCGGCAAGCCCCTTCGGCAAGATTCCGGCGCTGTGCGATGGCGATTTCTCGCTGGCCGATTCGAGCGCCATCGCCATCTATCTGGACGCCAAATATCCATCGTCGCCCATGCTGCCCGTCGAGCCGACGGCGCGCGGCAAGGCCATGTGGTTCGACGAATATGCCGATACGATCCTTGGCGCCTCCGGCCTCAAGATCGTGTTCAATCGTCTGGTCGGCCCCAAGCTGTTCAAGCTGCCCGGAAACGAGGAGCTGGCCAGCCAGGGCGAGGCCGAACTTCCGCGCATTCTCGACTATCTGGAGGGTGTCGCTCCCGCGCAGGGATGGCTGGACGGCGATTTTTCGCTAGGAGACATTTCGGTCGCCTCCATGCTCACAACCATGAACTACGCGGGCCACGGACCGAACGCCGCGGCCTATCCGCGCACCGCGGCCTGGTATGACAGGGTTGCCGCGCGCCCTTCATGGACCACGGTTGCCGCCATGGAAGCGCCGCTTGCCGAACGTCTGGCTGCCCTGGCCTAGGCTCCGCCAGGCAGCGGGCACTTGGGCGGCAACGCGAACAGATCGACGAACCTGGCGGCGGCCGCCGTATCACCCGTAATCTCAACCCCGCACTCGGCTGCGGGCCGCATGCCGTAAAAGACACCGAGAAACTGGGTGAGCGATTGCGCGACAAATTCGGCATCGGCTGGCGGCACAGGATCGGGTTGGCGCGCGACAGCGAGTTCGCCGCCCGTCAGCCGCGCAAACAGCATCTCCTGCGGGGTGCGGAACAGCGCGCGCATTTCAAGGTTCTCGGCACGTTCTGAATCGATCATCGTGCGCAGCGACAGCAGGAACGAGGTTGGCGTGATCGGCAGGCTCGGATCGTGCAGCGGCGAGCGCACCGACCACCGACCGAGAACCTGCATCACCTCTTCGAGGCCATAGCCCCATTCCGTCAGTTCGAAGACCTGCGAGGCGGCAGGCGGCGGCAGCTTGCGACGCACGAGCACGCCGATCTCTTCCAGACGGACAAGCCGTTCGGTGAGCACCTTGGCGCTGAGGCCGGGCAATTCGGCGCGAATGTCCGAAAACCGTCGCGGTCCGAGCATAAGCTCGCGGGCAATCAGCAAGCTCCATCGTTCGCCGATCAGTTCCATCGCGAAGGCGGCGGCGCAGGCGTCCTCATACCAGCGCCCGTGCACCTCGCCTCGCGCTCCGTTGATCGCATTTTGTAACTTCATAGTTGCTTTTAGTTACTCCATAAAGCACGCTGATGCAATATCGAGTCGCAGCACAGGAGCGCAGCGCATGGCCCGAATGATTTTCGTCAACCTGCCAGTAACCGACCTGCCTCGGGCGATGGTGTTCTACGAGGCTCTGGGCTTCACTAACAATCCGCAATTCACCGACGAGACCGCCGCCTGTATGGTCTGGAGCGAAGCGATCCACGTCATGCTGCTAACCCACGATAAATGGCGCAGTTTCACAGATCGCCCCATCCCGCCGTCAAACCAGAGCGAAGTGATGCTGTGCCTTTCATGCGAAAGCCGTGAGGAAGTCGGCAAGCTCAACGATCTTGCGGGACAGCACGGCGGTACTGCCCACGTCCAGGGGCCGGACGACCACGGCTTCATGATGAGCAATACCTTCGCAGATCCGGATGGTCACATCTGGGAGGCAATGTGGATGGACCCGGCAGTGGCCAGCGGGGAAGTTGTTCCTTCCGCAACGGAGGCTTGAATGCCCGATAACGCCACGCCCGAACTGACCGCCTTCAGCTGGGTGCCGCCCATGCCGCGAGGGCTGGTGCGCGACCTTCGCGTGCGCTGGGTGCTGGAGGAAATGGGCCAGCCTTACCGCACTCGCCTGTTCGATCACCGCACCGACGGCGCAGAAACGCGCAGGCCCGACCAGCCGTTCGGACAGGTTCCGGCATTCCGCCAGGGCGACGTCGCCTTGTTCGAATCAGGAGCCATCTGCCTGTGGCTGGCCGAGCGCGATCCGGCCCTGATGCCGCAGGACGAAGCGGCACGCGCTCGCGTTCTGAGCTGGATCTTCGCCGCGCTCAACAGTGTCGAGCCGAACATCCTGATGCTGCAGTATGTGACCCTGTTCGATGGCGACAAACCAGGTGCGACCGAGTTCGCGCCTACTGCGCGCAGCCGGCTGAGCGACCGACTTGGCCAACTCAGCGAGGCGCTGTGCGAGAACGAATGGATCGCCGGACCTTTTTCGGTCGCCGACGTCCTGATGGTCAGCGTGCTGCGACAATTGGGACGTGGGGACAACCTCGACCCCTTCCCCAATCTCGTCGCCTATGTCGCGCGCGGCGAGGCGAGGCCTGCATTCCAGCGCGCACTTGCCGCCCATATGGCCGATTTCGTCGAAGACTGATCGAAGGGAAACAGCACGATGTATATTCAGGGTTTCGTCATCCCCGTCCCCGAGGAACGCAAGGAAGATTACCGCAAGATGGCTGCCGACGCCGCCGACATTTTCAGGGACTATGGCTGCACCGAGATTGTCGAGACGTGGGAAGACAACGTCGAGGACGGCAAACACACCGATTTCCGCATGGCGGTAAAAGCCGAGCCCGGCGAAAAGATCGTGTTCTCATGGATGGTCTGGCCCGACAAGGCGACCTGCGATGCCGCACACGACAAGATGATGACGGACGAACGCATGGCAACGCCGCCCGAGGACATGCCGTTTGACGGTAAACGCATGATCTACGGCGGATTCGATCCGATCTTCACATTCGGTCGCTGACGGAAAGGAATTTGGAAATGACTGGCAGGACCAACGATCAGGTGAACCAGAAGCACGGCGATTTCATCTGGTATGAGCTGATGACCTCGGACATCGATGCCGCCAAGGCCTTCTACGGCCCCATGCTCGGCTGGAGCTTTGAAAGCCACGAAGGCGGCGGCATGGAGTATCACGTCTTCAATGCCGCAGGACCGGGTGTCGGGGGTTTCATGCCGATCAGCAAGGAAATGGCCGACGGCGGCGCGCGCCCGCTGTGGGCGGGCTATATCCTCGTCGATGATGTCGACAAAGCGGCCGCGGCGATCGCGTCGGCGGGAGGACAGACTTTCATGCCGCCCACCGATATTCCGACCGTCGGGCGCATTGCATTCCTGTGCGATCCGCAAGGCGCACCGTTCTATGTGATGAAACCACAACCGCCCGAAGGCGCGCCCGCTGGTCCGAGCGAGGCCTTCTGTGCCTACGAGCCGGTCGATGGGCACTGCGCATGGAACGAGCTGATAACCGCCGATCCCAAGGCAGCTCAGGACTGGTACGGCAAACTGTTCGGCTTCGTCGAGATGGAGGCCTTCGATATGGGGCCGATGGGCGCCTATCACATCATGGCCAATGCCGGTCAGGATTTCGCCTATGGCGCAGTGATGAAGAAACCCGACGAGATGCCGGTCAGCCTGTGGGTCTACTATTTCCGGGTGCCGGATATCGACAAGGCAGTCGACTATATCGCGGCCAATGCGGGCCAGGTTATCCTCGGTCCGATGGAAATTCCGGGCGGCGATTTCGTCCTCAATGCAATGGACCCGCAAGGCGCCCTGTTCGCTCTCATCGGAAAACGCGTCTGACCCACAATCGCGCTTGACCGCAGCCACCGCGTTCGCATGGTGTTTCCATCACGCGCAGGAGGACACCATGGCGGATTACACCTTCTATACAAACCCCATGTCGCGCGGACAGATCGCGCGCTGGGCGCTGCACGAGGTTGGCGCCGACTACGAGAACGCGCTGGTCGACTGGCAGGCCAAGCCGCAGGCCCTGCTCGACGTAAACCCGATGGGCAAGGTTCCCACGATCGTTCATCACGTCGATGGCCGGATGCGCGTGGTGAGCGAGGCGGCGGCCATTTGCGCCTATCTGGCCGAGATGCACCCCGAAGCGGGCCTGTTGCCCAACGACGGACAGATGGCGGACTATTTCCGCTGGATGTTCTTTTGCGCCGGTCCCGGCGAGCAGGCAATCACCTCGAAGGCGCTCGGCTTCACTCCCACGCCCGAGCAGGAGGGCATGGCCGGTTTCGGCAGCTTCGAGCGCACCGTCTCGACGCTGGAATGGTGGCTCAAGGACCGCGACTATGTCTGCGGCAACGGCTTCACCATGGCTGATGTCTATGTCGGCAGCCAGATCGACTGGGGGCTGACCTTCGGCGTCTTTCCGCCCAACGAAACTTTCGTTGCCTATTCCGAGCGCCTGCAGCAGCGCCCAGCCTACAAGGAGGCAAAGGCAGTCGACAATGCGTTGATCGAGAGCATGAAGAAATGAGCGACAACGCACTCGTCTGCCTGTGGTTCGATGGCGGCATTACGGACGCTGCGCGGTTCTATTGCGAGACATTTCCG
>JAGREJ010000343.1:4968-8787 GCA_020446595.1 Novosphingobium sp.
GCTTTCTCGTTCCAGATCGCCACCGAAGATCAGGCCGAAACCGATCGCCTGTGGAACGCCATCGTCGGCAACGGCGGACAGGAAAGCCAATGCGGCTGGTGCAAGGACAAGTGGGGCGTTTCATGGCAGATCGCGCCGCGCCAGTTGACCGAGGCGCTTGCCGGACCTGATCGTGACGCCGCTGCCCGCGTGCAGCAAGCGATGATGCCAATGAAGAAGATCGATATTGCCGCTATCGAAGCGGCGTTTCGCGGCGAAGCCCGGTGAGCGTGCAATTCAACCACACCATCGTCTGGTCGAGCGACCGGACAGCTTCGGCCGAGTTCTTTGCCGAGATATACGGGCTTCCGGCCCCGGAAGATCTCTATCATTTCAAGGTCGTCAAGGTAGCCAATGGCGTATCCATCGATTTTGCCGACCGCGAAGGTGCGATAGCGCCGCAACACTACGCTTTGCTCGTCGGCGAAGACGAATTCACCGGGATCATGGAGCGGATCGAGGCGCGCGGGATGCAGTTCTGGGCCGATCCTGGACGCAGCAAGCCCGGCGAGATCAATCGCAACGACGGGGGGCGAGGCGTCTATTTCGAGGGGCCGGACGGCCATTTCTTCGAGGCGCTGACAGTGCCCTTCGGCGGTTGGGAGAGCGACTGATGCTCAAGCTCTATGGACATCCCTTCTCGTCCTACACCTGGAAGGCGCTGATCCCGATCTATGCCAATGAAGCGCCTTTCGGGTTCGAGGAACTGCCGGTGGATGGTCAAGGTCCGGCATGGGATTTCGTCCGGGAAGCCTCACCGCTCGGCAAGTTCCCGGTGCTGTCGGATGCCGGACACATCGTGTTCGAAGCGACCGCGATCATAGAACATCTTGCGGTGCATCGTCTGCCGGACGCCGGTCTTATTCCGGCCGATCCGCAAAAGGCGGTCGAAACGCGCAAGATGGACCGCGTTTTCGACAATTACGTGATGAACCTGATGCAGGAAGGCGTGAACGAGGCGATCCGCAGCGCGGGCAACCCCGATCCCGCCATAATGGCGGGCGTTCGCGAACGGCTTGAGCGAGTCTATGCGTGGCTTGACGAGTGGCTGGCCTCCTACGAGCGGCCAGAACAGGTCACCCTGATCGAATGTGCCGCGGCACCCTCGCTGTTCTACGCGGACTGGGTGCATCAGATCACCGACACATGGCCGCGCCTGAGAGACTGGCGTGCGCACCTGCTCGCCCTCCCCGCCGTTTCGCACTGCGTTGAGGACGCACGCCCGTTCCGCCCAAATTTCCCGCTCGGCGCGCCCGACCGCGATTGAAGAGGCTGCCATGTCCGATACCATTGAACTGTCCGTCACCCGTTTCATTGCCGCGCCGCCCGACAAGGTCTGGAAAGTGATGACAGATCGGCAGGAGGAATGGTGGTGTCCGGTTCCGTGGCGGGCCGAGGTGGATGTTCAGGAGCGTCGTCCGGGCGGTTTATGCAATATGACTTTCTACGGCCCTGACGGCGAGCAGATGCCGCAGAATGGCATCTACCTCGCCTATGACGAGGGCCGCCGCTTCGCGACGACCGATGCCGTAACCGGCGACTTGCAGCCGTCCGGCCCTTTCATGATTGGAATATGGGAAATCGCGCCTGAAGGTGACGGTACCCGCTACACGGCTACCGCCCGCCATTGGCGCGACGAAGATCGCGAACAGCACAAGGAAATGGGCTTCATCGAAGGCTGGGAAGCCTGCGCGGCGCAGCTCGCGGAAATCTGCGAACGCGAGGCCTGACGGATCAGTCGACCACTTCGGCTCTTACGAAGCGGGACTGTATCGTTTCGTCGAGCGCATCGAGACTGGAGCGGGCAATCTGCAATTTCGCGTTCCTACCCGGCACGAAATTGCGATGATCCATCCAGAACGGCCGACATGCGGTGAAATAGAGCATGGGCCGCGCGTGCTCGCCCCGGTTGGCCTCGCCTGCATGAAAGGTGCGGAAGTCCCACATGGCCAGCGATCCCGCTGGCACGTCGGCAGCAATGCCCGGCGCATCCTCCTCGCGCTTTGCCAGACGCTGGCTGCCCGGCCAGAACCTGGTCCTGCCGCTCCTCTCGTCCATATCGACCAGAGGCATGGCCACAGTAACCGCCGACGGGGGAAGCAGTCCGTCCAGCCCTGAATCGGGGAACAGCAGGCCACCATCGCGATGAATGCCCTGTTCCTCGGCTCCGGGCAGCGAAGCGACCAGACCGAAGGCTTCGAACACGTAGCCTTGCCCCAGGAAGGGGCAGAGCAGCGCATCGACGAGCGGATGAGCGACGAAATCGATGCAATCGAATGGCGGCTCGAAATGCAGCGGCGCAGTGAAACGGCGGTTTCCGACCTCGAAATGATCGTCCGGCAAGTCCCCGTCCAGATAGCGCGGATAGTGCCTGCCAAGATGTTCGAGCAGTTCGGCGATGCGGCTGCGGTCAAACACGTCGCGAACCACGAGGAACCCGTCGCGGCGGAAGCAGGCGAGATGCTCTTCTAGGTCGTCCGTGGCGTTGACAGCTTCCGGCATGTCGGAGGAATCCTTGTTAACGGCTCGGGTTCACGGCTGGTCCGCGCTGCTTCCCATTCCGCGAGCGAAAGGGCAAGCGCGTCCGCCTATCCGAATACCGCCGCTTTCCTGAGCACCTGCCACGCTTCGACAACGCCCTGCAACCGCGCCTCGTGCCGCCGGTCGCCGCCATTGTGATCGGGATGGAACTTGCGCAGCATCTCGGTGTAGCGACGGCGCACGGCCTGCTTGTCGGCGTCGAGCGACAGGCCGAGCACTTCGAGCGCGCGCCGCTCTTCCCATGTCACTGGCCTGCCATCGGTGCGCGACTGGGCCTGATTTGCCCGCGCGGCGTTACGCTTGATCGCCGATGCCCGCTCGCCGATGGCGTCGAGCGGATCGGCAAAGTCGGCCCAACGGGGCATGCCATCGACTCCGGCGGAGGGGTTGAAGGCGCGGCTTTCGCGCTCCCACCCGTGGATCGGCGACTGGGCGCGGAATATTTCTTCGCTGCTCATGCCTTCGAAATAGTCGTATCCGGCATTGAATTCGCGGACATGATCGAGGCACAGCCAGCGCCATTCGCCCGGCCCGTCGAAACCCGATGCGCGGCTGCCCGGCGCGCGAAATTCGCCCGGCTCGTCACAGCCGGGGCGAGCGCAATCCCTGCCCTGCGCTTCAAAGCGGCCCTGAAACCTATCGCGTTTCATGGGTGTAACATGGGCGAGGCATCCCTAAATTGGAACCCCGAGGAGACAGGCCCAGAGGAGTCAGGCGTTGAGCGGACCAATCGCACAGGAAATCGAGAAATTGCTGGCACAGGCGTTCTCGCCAAGCGTTCTCAAGGTCATCAACGACAGCGCCAGTCACTCCGGCCATAGCGGCGACGACGGCAGTGGCGAATCGCATTTCACGGTCGAGATCGAGAGCACGGCATTTACGGGAGTTTCGCGACTTCAGCGTCAGCGGATGGTAAATGCCGCGCTGGGCGACATTCCGGGCCAACGGGTTCACGCGCTCGCCATCAAGGCCAGGGCACCTGGGGAATAACAGGAGATCGCACGTGAGCATTCTTCAGACAGTCACGCCGGTGACGCACGACCTCGGCCAGTTCGAGGTGCGGCGCGCCGTCCCTTCCGCGCAATGCCGCATGGTTGGCCCGTTCATTTTCGTCGATCAATTCGGACCGGCACGCCTCGATGTCGGCAGCGGCATGGACGTGCGCCCGCATCCGCACATCGGCCTTGCCACCGTGACCTGGCTGTTCGACGGCGATTACGCGGGCGCGATCGACCATCG
>JAGREJ010000344.1:0-2230 GCA_020446595.1 Novosphingobium sp.
TCGAGGCCGACGAGAGCGATGGCAGCTTCCTGCGCCTCGACGGCACCATCGCGGTCGTCACCAATATCGATCCCGAGCACCTGGACCACTACGGCGACTTCGACGGCGTCAAGAAGGCGTTTGTGGAGTTCATCGAGAACGTCCCGTTCTACGGTGCGGCGGTGCTGTGCCTCGATCATCCCGAAGTGCAGAACGTGATTTCGCAAGTGCGCGACCGACGCGTCCTTACCTACGGTTTTTCCGCACAGGCCGACGTGCGCGGAGAGAACGTCACGCCGCATCCCGGTGGCAATCGCTTCGATGCGGTGATCCGCTCGCGCGACGGAGGCTCGCGGCGGATCGAGGGCATCGAGCTGCCGATGCCGGGGCGGCACAACGTCCAGAACGCGCTCGCGGCTGTCGCCGTCTCGGTCGAGATGGGCTGCCCCGACGAGGTGATCCGTTCCGGCTTCGCGCATTTTGGCGGGGTCAAGCGGCGCTTTACCAAGGTTGGCGAAGTAGCGGGCGCGCTGGTGATCGACGACTATGCTCACCATCCGGTCGAGATCAGGGCGGTCCTCTCCGCCGCGCGCGAAGGCGGCACGGGCAGGGTCATCGCCGTGGCCCAGCCGCATCGGTTTTCCCGGCTACGCGATCTGATGGACGAGTTCCAGACCGCCTTCAACGATGCCGATATGGTCTATGTCGCGCCCGTCTATGCCGCAGGGGAAGACCCGATCGAAGGCGCCGATGCCGAGGCGCTGGTGGCTGGCCTCAAGGCGCGCGGCCATCGCGCGGCGCAGACCGTGGCCGGGCCGGATGCTCTGGCCGAGGCGCTGGCGCCGCTGGTCCGGGAAGGCGATCTGGTCGTCTGCCTCGGCGCGGGCGACATAACGAAATGGGCAGGAGGACTTGCAGGCACAATCTCCAGCAGGAGGAGCAAGACATGATTTCCAATTTTCAGGCAACCGTGGCGGAAGTTCAGCAGCGCTGGCTCGACGCCCAGAAACTGCAGCTCGAAGCATACGAAACCATGCTCGAGTCCAGTCAGCGGCTGTTCGAGGCGCAGCGCCGGAGTTTCGAGCTGACCCAGGAACTGATCGCAGCGCAGATGAACATACTGGACGACTGGACCAAGTGATTTCCGGCGTGCTCCCTCAGGCTCTTGGCAAGCTCACCGAGAATGCCCCGCTCGCTCCACTCGTCTGGTTCAAGGCCGGCGGCGCGGCGGAGTGGCTCTTCGAGCCGAGGGACGTGGCCGACTTGCAGCAGTTCCTGCGCGATCTCGATCCGGCAGTGCCGGTTATGGCGCTGGGTCTGGGCAGCAACCTGATCGTGCGCGATGGCGGCGTGCCGGGAGTTGTCGTTCGCCTCGGCAAGGCATTCGCCTGGGTCGATACGGTCGGCAAGGGCGCTTTCGGCATCGACCACGCGCTCGATTGCGGCGGCGGGGCCAGCGGCATTCTGGTTTCCTCCACCGCACGCGACCATGGCATTGCTGGCCTCGAATTTCTCCGCTCGATCCCCGGCACTGTCGGTGGCTTCGTGCGAATGAACGGCGGTGCATACGGCAGCGAGGTCAAGGACATCCTGACGACTTGCGACGTCGTGCTGCGCTCTGGCGAACTGGTAACCCTTCCGGTCGAGGAACTGCACTATACCTACCGCCATTCCGAATTGCCCGAACAAGCGGTGGTGGTGGCCGCGCGGTTCCGGGGACGTCCGGGCAATCCCGATGACATTCAGGCCGAGATGGATCGCATTTCCGCCAGCCGCGAAATGTCGCAACCGCTCAGGACCAAGACCGGCGGTTCGACCTTCAAGAACCCGCCGGGCGAAAAGGCGTGGGAACTGGTCGACCGGGCCGGGTGTCGGGGCATGATGCTTGGCGGCGCTCAGGTGAGCGAGAAGCACACCAATTTCCTCATCAATACCGGCGAGGCGACAAGCACCGAGATCGAGGCACTGGGCGACGAGGTGCGGCGGCGGGTGCGTGACAATTCCGGGGTGGAACTCGAGTGGGAAATTCAAAGGGTAGGGCGAAAATGAGCCTTGGCAAACTTCACGTCGCGGTGCTGATGGGCGGCTGGTCGAACGAGCGGCCGGTTTCGCTGATGAGCGGCGAGGGCGTCGCCACGGCGCTCGAATCGAAGGGCCATCGCGTCACCCGCATCGATATGGACCGGCAGGTTGCGCAGCGCCTCGCCGAGGCTTCGCCCGACGTCGTGTTCAACGCGCTGCACGGCTGCCC
>JAGREJ010000344.1:2294-3026 GCA_020446595.1 Novosphingobium sp.
GCGACCTCGGTGATCGCCATCGACAAGGAACTGACCAAGCAGGCGCTGGTGCCGCACGGCATTCCGATGCCCGGCGGGAACATCGTGGCAAGCGCGGACCTCTATGAGCGCGACCCGCTGGCGCGGCCCTATGTGCTGAAGCCCGTCAATGAAGGCTCCTCGGTCGGCGTCGCCATCGTCACCGACACGAGCAATTACGGCAATCCGATCCGGCGCGACGTGGAAGGGCCGTGGCAGCAGTTCGACAGTCTGCTTGCCGAGCCGTTCATTCGCGGCAAGGAACTGACCTGCGCAGTGCTGGCCGACAAGGCGCTGATGGTCACCGAACTGAAGCCCAAGAGCGGCTTCTACGATTTCGACGCGAAGTACACCGACGGCATGACCGAGCATGTCTGCCCAGCGGAGATCCCCGACGAGATCACACAGGCCTGCAAGGATCTGGCCCTGCGCTCGCATCGCCTGCTCGGCTGCCGGGGCACCAGCCGTTCGGACTTCCGCTGGGACGACGAGCGCGGGATCGATGGGCTGTTCCTGCTGGAGGTAAACACCCAGCCGGGCATGACGCCGCTCAGCCTCGTGCCGGAGCAAGCGAAGATCTGCGGCATGGACTATCCCGACCTCGTCGAGGCCATCATCGCCGAAGCTCTTGCCGACGCGAAAGCGAGGGGAGACGCGGCATGAGCCAGACGATCAGGCGCAAGGGCAAGAGCGCGCGGCGCAGCGCCGCCTCGC
>JAGREJ010000344.1:3208-5666 GCA_020446595.1 Novosphingobium sp.
AGCCAGCAGCTTGCCACGGTTGCCGCCGATGCCGGCTTCGAGGTCCGCCGGGTTGACGTGCGCGGGGTTGAGAACCTCAACGAGCTCAAGGTCTACGAGCGGGCGCTGGCGCAGCGCGACCGGGCGATGCCACTGGTCGACATCAATGGCCTTCGTGAAGAGTTGCTCGGGCTGTCATGGGTCAAGGATGCGCGGGTGTCGCGTCAGTTACCCGATACGCTGGTGATCGACATCGTCGAGCGCGAGCCGCATGCCGTGCTGCGCAAGATCGACAAGCTGGTGCTGATCGATGCCGAGGGCAACGAGCTGGAACCGGTATCGAAGGAGCGGGCGCAAGGGCGGCTGATCGTTGCCGGTCCCGGTGTCGGCAAGCAGGTGCGCCAGCTTGTCCATCTGCTCGATGCTGCTCCGGCGCTCCGGCCGCAGGTGCGCGAAGCCGAATGGCTCGGCAACAGGCGCTGGAACCTCACCTTCAAGACCGGTCAGGTGCTCGCGCTCCCCGAGGGCGAAAAGGAGATGGCGGCGGCGCTGGTCTCGTTCGCGCGGCTCGACGGAACCAACCGGCTGATCGGCGGCAAGGTTCTGGCCTTCGACATGCGCTCGCGCGACCGGATCTATCTGCGGATGCCGGGGGGCTCGGCGAAGGGTGCGGCGCTCGACGCGACGGGAGTAGCCGGAAAGCAGGAGGCCGAGTGATGGCAAGTCAACGCATTTCCAGGGTGTTCGGCGCGGTCAATCTCGGCTCGTTTCGCATTTCGGCGATCGTCGCCGGACTGACCGAGACCGGCGAGATGATCGTACTCGGCTCCGCGCACCGCGCCAGCCAGGGCATCCGGCGCGGCTATATCACCGACATGCGCGAGGCGACCCATGCCGTGCGCGACGCGGTGGAGCGGGCCGAACGAATGGCCAATCACTCGGTCTCGCGCGTTTGGATCGGCTGCTCGGGTGCGGGTCTGGCCAGCACGATCTCCAAGGTCGAAATCGACATCGGCGGACGGCGCATCGAGCAGGAGGATGTCGATCACCTGCTGGCATCGGCACGCGGATCGATCCAGCCTGACGGGCGCATGGTGCTGCATGCCCAGCCTGCCCAGTATACGCTCGACGGTGCGCATGGCGTCGCCGACCCGGTCGGCCTGCATGCCGAGCGGCTAGCGGTCGACATTCACGTCATGCTCGCCGATGGCGCGCCGCTGCGTAACCTGCGCGAGGCGGTGCAGAACGCGCACCTTGAGGTCGAAGGCGTGGTCGGCTCCCCGCTCGCGGCGGGCCTGGCCTGCCTCTCGCAGGAGGAGCGCGAACTCGGAGTCGCACTGGTCGAGTTCGGTGCGGATGTGACCAACGTCGCGGTTTATGGCGACGGGATGATTATGGGAGTCGCTTCGATTCCGACGGGTTCGGGCGCGATCACGGACGCCATTGCCTCGGCATTCGGCATCCGCCGTTCGCAGGCCGAGCGGCTCAAATGCGTCAACGGTTCGGCCATTGCCAGCCCCGCCGACCATCGCGAGATGATCCCGATCGATGGCCCTGGCGAGGAATCGAGCGGCCAGCTTGCGCGCCATGCCGACGACAAGAACCGGATACCGCGTGCGGAACTGGTCGCGGTCATCACCGCGCAGCTTGGGCGGCTGATGGAAGACGTAAACAAGGCGCTGAAATCCTTGGGGTTCGGCGAAAAGCGGGGGCAGCAGGTGGTCTTCACCGGCGCTGGCTCCGAACTGGTGGGGCTTGCCGATTTTGCGCAGTCCGCGCTCGCCAAGCCGGTGCGGATAGGGCAGGCGCCGCATCTTGCCGGCCTTGCCGACGCCCATGTCAAACCAGGTTTCGCCACGCTGGCCGGGCTGATTCTCTATGCCGACGCCGATCCGATCGATGTGCGCACCTATGGCGTGAAATACCAGCAGGTATCGCGATACGGACGAATGAACATCGTCGCTCGGGTCTGGCGGGCCTTCAGGGAGTATTTCTGATGCCGCGCGCCGCAGACCTGCGCGAAAATACCGAGATTCGGGCTGTGGACAAAGGTCCGGCCCGCTTTGATTCGGCACGGGCAAGCGTGCCATCATCGCACTTTGGAACTGTCGCTTGCGCATCCTTCTCAGGAGACTGAAATGAGCATCAATCTTGGCCCGTCGTCGATCGAGGAACTGCGGCCGCGTATCACCGTGATCGGTGTCGGCGGCGCGGGCGGCAATGCCATCGCCAACATGATCGAAACGAAGATCGAGGGCGTCGATTTCGTTGTCGCCAACACCGATGCGCAGGCGCTGAACAATTCGATTGCCGAACAGCGCATCCAGCTTGGCCCGGACATCACCCAGGGCCTTGGCGCGGGGTCGCGTCCCGAAGTGGGGCGTGCAGCCGCCGAGGAGACACTGGCGGAGATCGACCGGGTGCTGGAAGGCACGCACATGGTGTTCATCGCGGCCGGCATGGGCGGCGGCACCGGCAC
>JAGREJ010000345.1:0-1409 GCA_020446595.1 Novosphingobium sp.
GTCGAGATAGGCCTCGTCGAGCGAAAGCGGTTCGACGTGCGGCGTATAGTCGCGAAAGATCGCGCGGATCTGCTGACTAACCTCGCGGTAGACCTCGAAGCGCGGCTTGCAAAAGATCAGGTCCGGGCACTGACGCAAGGCGCGCGCCGAGGGCATCGCCGAACGCACCCCGAACCTGCGCGCTTCGTAGCTTGCCGCCGCGACCACGCCGCGCCCACCCGCTCCGCCGACAGCGACGGGCTTGCCGCGCAGCGAGGGATCGTCGCGCTGTTCGACACTGGCATAGAAGGCGTCCATGTCGACATGGATGATCTTGCGCAGGCCAGCGTCGGAATCTCCGTCGTCATCCATGGGAATGTTCTAGCCAACTGTGCCGCGATGCGCCAAGGGCCAGCCATGAATGCGAATACCGGCGATTCCCGCCAATTTCCCATGATCGAAGCCGAATTCGTCTTCCTGATGGCGTCGCTCATGGCGCTTCAGGCTCTTGCGATCGATGTCATGCTTCCCGCGCTTGCGGTGATGGCGGACGAACTTGGCGTGGCAAATGCCAATGACCGGCAACTCGTGATTGGCGTATTCCTTGTCAGCAGCGGTGTGTTCGCGTTGTTCTCCGGGCCTCTGGCGGATCGGTTCGGTCGCAAGCCGCTGGTGCTGATTTGCTTGCTGGGATACCTTCTGACCTCGCTGTTTGCAGCCTTCGCGACCAGTTTTACGGCCATGCTGGCGTTCCGCGTGGTGCAGGGTGTGTTCTCGTCCGGGCTGATGACTCTGCCTGCCGCCATCCTGCGCGATCGCTTCTCCGGCGACCGCATGGCGCGGACGCAGTCGATGATCGCCATGGTGTTCATGGCCGTGCCGATGCTGGCGCCCTTGCTTGGGCAAGGGATCATGGTGCTGTTCGGCTGGCGCGCGATATTCGCGGCGATGGCCTTGCTGCCCGCGCTGGTGGCGATCTGGGTCTGGTATCGCCTGCCCGAGACGCTTCATCCCGACTTTCGTCAGGAAATTGCCCTGCGCACGGTCGCAAGCAATATGCTCCAGACGCTGACCCTGCGTGAGGCGATGGGCTACGTTCTGGCGGGCGCCTTGGTCCAGGCGGTGATACTGGGTTATATCAATTCGTCTCAGCAGCTGATTGCAGAGGCGCTTGGCGCGGGCGACTGGTTCCCCACGATCTTCGGCGCGATGGCGGCGGGAATGGCGCTCACCAATTTCGTCAATTCGCGAATTGTCGAGCGGTTCGGTGCGCGGCGCGTTTCGCAGAGCGCGATCTTCGTGTTCATCCTGGTGGCCATGGTCCACGCCGCGGTGGCGACCTCCGGCAAGGAAACGCTCGCCACCTTCGCGGTGCTGATGATGATTTCGATGTGCATGGTCTCGTTCATGGGCGGCAACTTCATGTCGAT
>JAGREJ010000345.1:1553-5326 GCA_020446595.1 Novosphingobium sp.
GGTGCCGGCGTCCTGCTGCTCGTTCTCTACAGCGAGCGCGGGCGGCTGTTCCGGCGGCTGAACTATCCCAAGGCGTCCTGATCGGCTAGGCCTGCCGCGTGGACGACCTTTTCGACCTCGCGGTGATCGGTGGCGGCGTCAACGGCGCCGGGATCGCGCGCGATGCGGCCGGACGCGGTGCGAAAGTGCTGCTGCTCGAAGCGGGCGATCTGGCGGGGCGCACATCGTCGGCCTCGACCAAGCTGATTCATGGCGGGCTGCGCTACCTCGAACACTATGAGTTCGCGCTGGTGCGAGAGGCTCTGGGCGAGCGCGAGCGGCTCTGGCGTATCGCACCGCACATCGTGCGGCCCATGCGCTTCGTGCTGCCGCATGTCGAAGGCCTGCGACCGGTGTGGATGCTGCGCCTCGGGTTGTGGCTCTACGACCATATAGGCGGGCGCAAGCTGCTGCCCAAGACACGGACGGTGCGGCTGGCGAAGCACGAGGCAGGGTCGCCGCTCAGCAACGATCATGCGACCGGCTTCGAATACTCCGATTGCTGGGTCGACGATGCGCGGCTGGTTGTCCTCAATGCGATGGATGCAGCCGAGCATGGCGCGCGCGTCCTGACGCGAACGCCGATGAGTGCCGCGCGGCGCGAGAACGACCACTGGCTGATCGAAACATCCGCCGGACAATTTCGCGCTTCCGCCATGGTCAATGCGGGCGGTCCGGCGGTGCTTGAGGTGCTGGGCCGGATCGGCGAGCCTGCCGACTATGCCATGCGGCTGGTGCGCGGATCGCACATTGTCGTGCCCAAGCTGTTCGATCACGCCTATGCTTACATCTTCCAGCTTCCCGATGGACGGGTATGTTTTGCAATACCTTACGAGCGTGACTTCACTCTGATTGGCACTACCGACGCCGAACATGAGGGGACGCTGGACAGGGTGGGAGCGAGCCGGGAAGAAATCGAATATCTGTGCGAAGCGGCCAATCGATACTTCGCCCGAACCATCTCTCCCGCCGACGTGGTCTGGTCCTATGCCGGGGTGCGGCCACTGGTCGATGACGGCTCGGGTAAGCCCGAAGAGGCGACACGCGGCTACCGCCTCGATCTGACGGAGAAGGGCGAAGGCGCTCCGCTGCTCAGCGTTTATGGCGGCAAGATCACAACCTATCGCCACCTTGCGGAGGAAGCTGTCGACATGCTGGCCGAACGGCTGCCTGCCTTGTCCGGCCCGGCATGGACGACATCGAGCCCCTTGCCCGGCGGTGACTTCGCGGTGGGAGAGGTCGAGGCGCTGGCGGCGGACCTGCGGCACGACCATCCTTTTCTGGACGAAGCGGATGCGCTGCGCATCGCGCGCGGTTACGGAACGCGGGCGGGGGACTGGCTTGGTATGGCTACGAACCGCGAGGAATTGGGTCGCGACTTCGGCGGAGGATTGTCACAGGCTGAGGTGGATTACCTTCGCCGGATGGAGTGGGCGAAATCGGTCGATGACATTCTCTGGCGGCGCACCAAGCTGGGCTTGCGGCTCGATGGCGCGCAGCGGGCCGCGCTGACCGACTATATGGGCGGCTGAGCGGAGGCGTGGGCCAGCTTGCCCAGTTCGCGCCGCGAAAGGGCAGGGCGTTCGGCGCTTTCGGGCGAGATCATGCATTGGGCCAGTGCCCGCGCGACGTAGCCGAGCTTCGCGGTGCGGCTGGTGTAAACGCGGTGATCCCAGGCATGGGCACCGCGCGCCTTCACCTCGTGCGCAATGGCGCCATAGATTCCGGCGGCCGACAGGATCGCCCAACGCTGGCGAAACGGGAGCCGCGCCGCGCCGATTCTTGCGGATTTCTCGTATCCTTGGGCAAGATCGCACAGCCTCGCCACCAGCGGTACCAATGCATCGCGGTAATGCGGCTTGGTCACCTCGCCGGGCGGAATGTCGGCCTCAGCCAGCCATTCGACAGGCAGGTAGCAGCGGCCCGCCGCGTCATCCTCGGAGATGTCGCGCGCAATGTTCGCAAGCTGGAAGGCCATGCCGAGGTCGCAGGCGCGGTCGAGCGTGTCCTCGTCGTCTGCGGGAATGCCCATGACCGCCGCCATCATCACCCCGACAGCGCCTGCAACATGGTAGCAGTAGCGCAGCGTATCGGCCTCGCAACGGGGTTGAAAGCCACTGGCATCGAGGTCGAAACCGGCGATCACATCGTCCGCCATGGCGTGCGTGATCGGCACCTCGCGCATGAGCTGGCCGAGGGCATCGAAAGCAGGATCGCCGGTCGCCTCACCGGACAGGGCGCGCGCTGTCAGATCACGGATTTTCGCAACCCGCTCCCTGGCCCCCTCCTGATCGCCGAGGTCGCCGCCGTGATCCTGCGCGTCGGCAAGGTCGTCGCAGGCGCGGCACCAGGCATAGAGCAGCCAGACCCGCTCGCGCGTTGTCTGGTCGAACAGGCGGCTGGCCGCTGCAAAGCTTTTCGATCCGCGCGCGATGGACTGTCGGGCATGGGCGACCAGCGCGGCGCGATCGTTCACAAATCCGCCACCTTCATCGCGAAGATCGCCTGCACCGGCTCGTGCGCCATCATCCGCGCGAGCAGCAGATCGAGTTCGCGCTCGGCCATGATGATATGCTCGTGCGCGGGCCGGATGAAACCGGTCTCCA
Organism: Novosphingobium sp.; assembly: GCA_020446595.1. GTDB lineage: Bacteria > Pseudomonadota > Alphaproteobacteria > Sphingomonadales > Sphingomonadaceae > Novosphingobium. The sequence goes on from JAGREJ010000345.1 coordinate 4,199, forward strand.
CCATGTGTCGCTGGAACGCGAGCAACCCGTCATAGAAGCCGAAAGCATTGAGCAGGCCGACCGGCTTGGCGTGATAGCCGAGTTGCGCCCAGCTCACCGCTTCCCACAACTCGTCCATGGTGCCGACGCCGCCGGGCAGCGTCAGGAAACCGTCGGCAAGCTGCGTAAAGGCGAGCTTGCGCTCGTGCATGCCGGTAACGACACGCAGGTCTGTGCAGGCATGGTTGGCGACCTCGCGGCTGACCATCGCTTCGGGAATGACGCCGATGACCTCGCCGCCCGCCGCCATCGCCGCATCGGCGAGCGCGCCCATCAGCCCGAGCCTGCCGCCGCCGTAGACAACGCCGATGCCGCGGGTTGCCAGCTCCGCGCCGACCTCGCGGGCAAGCTCGACGTAGCGCGGATCGGCAGGAGTCGCGGAACCGCAATAGACAGCAATCTTCCTCACCCCAGATCCCCTATCATCAGTTTCGCGGTTGCTTTGGCGCTGCCGACAACGCCCGGAATCCCCGCTCCAGGATGGGTGCCCGCACCAACCAGATAGAAATTGCCGATCTCATCGTCGCGATTGTGTCCCCTGAACCACGCGCTTTGCGTGAGGATCGGTTCGAGACTGAAGGCGCTGCCATGATAGGCGTTGAGATCCTGCGCGAAGTCGCTCGGCGCGTAGTGGAACTTTGTGACAATTCTGCTGTGAATGTCGGGGATCAATCTGCGTCCGACTTCATCGAGCACGCGCTTTTCAAGCTGCGGGCCGAACTCCGCCCAGTCGATCGGCAGCTTGCCCATGTGGGCGACCGGGACCAGCGCATAGAAGGTGCTTTTGCCTTCAGGCGCCATCGAGGGATCGGTGACGGTGGGATGGTGGAGATAGATCGAGAAATCGGCGGGCAGGACGCCGTGATCGTAGATGTCGGACAGCAAGTCGCCATAGCGCGGGCCAAACAGGATCATGTGGTGCGGGACACCGGGCCAGGTGCCTTCCACACCGAAATGGACCACGAACAGCGACGGTGAGAAGCGTTTCTTCGCCAGTCTCCTCGCCATCCGCTTGCCGCGCGGCGCGTCCGAGAGCAGGTCGCGGTAGCTGTGCATGATGTCGGCATTGCTGGCGACGGCATCGAAGCG